>NZ_JBMBTE010000007.1:0-92914 GCF_048897285.1 Rhodococcus sp. O3 | reverse complement strand
AGTCGATCGACGGCGGCATCCGCTCGGCCGAGTCGGCCGCGGCCATCGCCCGTGGGGACACGGGACCGGTGTCGGTGCGCGCCGCGGACCTGGATTCGGCGGTGGGCCTGCTGTCCGCGGTGCCGGACCGGGTGCGCCGCGCCTTCGTCGATCGCACACTGGGGCAGGTCCTCGACTACGACCGGCGGACCCGGGCCGGCCTGATGACGACGCTGGAGGCGTTCCTGGACTGCGACGGCTCCTGGCGGCGCACCGCCGATCGGCTGCACCTGCATCCCAACACCGTGCGCTACCGGATCGGGCGGGTCGAGGCGCTCACCGGGCGCAATCTCGCGCACATCGGCGACCGTCTCGACGTGTTCCTGGCGGTGCGGGCTCTGGCCTGACCGACTGTCCCGGCCGAGGATTCACGCACGTCCGGTGTACTCGTCCCAGGCGCTGCCGGCGTCAGGGGCATCCTCGCGCTGCACGGTCACGTGCATGAGTCCGTAGGGGCGGTCGTCGGCGTGGAACACCTCGCCGCGGTTCGCGATGCCGAAGCGGTCGAGGTCGTACAGGAAGTGGTGCTTGTTCGGTGCCTGCAGACGGATCTCCGCGAGATAGGGGAACGCCTCGAGCACCGCGCGGCCCATCTCGAACAGCGTCTGCTGCAGGGCTTTCGACTGCAGGTTCGCGAACCGGTCGAGCATCACCGCGCGCACTCCCGCGTAGGTGCGGTCCCAGTCGACGGCGAGGTCCGCGTATCGCCACCGCACGACGAGGCTGGTCGCGAGAACCCGGTCGTCGGTGGGTTCGAGCACCGTGAACGAATCTTCGAGGAAACCGGCGAACCCGGAACCGGTGGATTTGAGGACCACCAGATCCTTCAGCCCCGCGACGACCCATTCCCGGCGGGTGTCGCCGGAACCGCTGACGGTGATCGCGGCGGTGCGCACCTCCGAACCCTTCCGGGTCCACGTGTGCGGGTGATCGCCCACCCGCTCCCACGGGAAGTCCTCGATCTCGATGCGCGCGGAGGACACCGGGCCGATGTCGTCGACGAAGTGCCGGGCCAGCGCGAGCCCGTAGTCCTCCACGGACCCGTTCGAGTGCGTCGCGGCGTAGGCGAAGATCGTCTGCTTCTGACTGTCGGTGGGCAGGACGTTGTGCTGGTCGCCCGTCACATGAGCCGCATCGAAGTCGCCGCGCAGACTCGACGTGACGTTCAGGTCGCGGATCTCGTGCCGGACGGTGTCGCGAAAGATGCGTACGACCCGGTTCTCGGCCTTGCCGTAGCGATTGGAACCGAGGACGATCCGGCCGGTGAGCGGGTCCATGGGTCAGCTCCCTCGATAGGTGGAGTACGCGTACGGCGACAGCAGCAACGGAACGTGGAAGTGCCTGTCGCCGTCCGGAACGCGGAAGGTCACAACCACCTCCGGATAGAACGACTCGACACCGCGCGCGTCGAAGTACTCGCCGGTGGCGAACGTCAGCGTGTAGGTACCGGGCTCGAGCGGTTCGTCGCCGAACGATCCGATGCGGCCGTCGGCGTCGGTGACCCCGGACGCGAGGGGGGTGCCGTCGACCGAGAGGGTCACCGCCACACCGGTTGCGGGGGCGCCGGCGGTGGCGTCGAGGATGTGCGTGCTCACAGTGTTCACTCGGTACCTCCTGTGACAGCGGCTGTATCGTCGATCAGCAGTTCCAGCCGGAGGCGGTTGATGTCGGCGAGCGCGGCGCGGACCTCACCGCGTTCGGTCGCGGCGTCGTTGGCGAGCCGCCGGTTCAGGATCTCGAGCAGCTCACCGGCCGAACGGCCCGCTGCCCGTACGAGATACACGTGCCCGAACTTCTCCTCGTAGGCCCGGTTTCCGGCGGCGAGCGCCGCGCGCACCTCGTCTGTCGCGGTCGCCACCGACGACTGCTCCCGCTGTGACGCCGCGCTTTCGCTGCGCTCCCCGATCCGCGGATGCCCGGCGAGGGCATCGCCGAGTTCGTCGTCGCTCAGCGCCAGCGACATTTCAGTTGCGTTCCGCAACAGAGCGCCTCGATTGCCGAACGGACGGGCGGCGGCCACCCGGCGTGCCCACGCCGGGCTGCTGCAGCAGGTCTGCAGCAGCGCGACGGCGTCGGCGTCGGGCAGCGCATCGAATGTCGCACAGTCCACGATTCCTCCGATCTGTTCCGTCTCCACCTTGACGGGTCGGCGCTCGCGGCGCCGGGAACATCGCGACAACGTTCATCGGCTGCGCGCGCCACGCTTTGGAGGATCGACCAACACAGCGAGGATCGACCGACACAGCCAGGATCGAGCAGGACCGGAGCGGATCAGCCGACGCGGGCCACGCGAGCGGACATCTCCATGATCTGCCCGCGCAGCCAGGTGTGCGCGGGGTCGGACTCGTGCACCTCGTGCCACACCGCGTACTGCCGCACCTCGGCCAGAGGAAACGTCGGTTCGAGGATCCGGATGTCAGCGCTGCCGACGAGGCGGGACGCCAACCGCTCCGGGATCAGGGTGACCAGGTGGGTTTCCTCCAGGGCGTACGGCATCACCGCGACGTTCGCGGTGGTCGCGCCCACCCGGGCGTACACACCGACGCGCGCGAGCGACCGGTCGATCTGACTACTGCCGTCGTGGGCGGCATACGACAACATCGGGTAGCGGGCCAGCACTTCCGGGGTGAGCTCGGTTCCCCGGTGCGGATGCCCGGTCCACACCGCGCCGACGAACCGGTCGGTGAGGACGAGTGCGCGGCCGCAGCGGTCGAACTGCGGTTGTTCGAGCAGATGGTCGGGCAGGATGGCCAGGTCCACGTCGTGCCGGTGGAATGCGGCGAGGCTCCGTCCGGTGACCGGCCGCAGGTCGAACTGCACCGCGGTCGTTCGATACCGGTCCGACCTCATCAGAACGCGGAGCAACGCGACTTCGGCGTAATCCCCTGCCAGCACGGTGAACACACGCGAGTCGCGGGCCGGGTCGAAGTCCGGGGGGCTGAGAATCGAGCGTTCGACGGTGGCCAGCACACTGCGCAGCGGCTCGACCAACGCCAGCGCGCGCGGCGTCGGGCGCAGGGAGCGACCGTCCTTGACGAGGATCGGGTCTTCGAGTTGCTTGCGCAGCCGCGCCAAGGCGGTGCTCGTCGCCGGTTGGGACATGTGCAGTCGCTGCGCGGCCCGGGTCACGTTGCACTCGGCGAGCAACGCGTCGAGTACAACGAGCAAGTTGAGATCGACCCGCCGCAAATCCACCATGCCTCCCCCGCACGCCCCACTGTGAAATTCCACCGGATCCTAACCCGCACTCGGTCCGATCCGACTCGAACTCATATGCCCAGCAATATAGGTGCTATTCGAATGTGCCCGCGACCTTGTGCACGGCCTGCACCGTTCCTACTCTGACAGCCTGAATCCCCCCGAAAACTGTTTCGACATCGCCATTTTCGTGTATACCGCCGATTCGGCCGGCTCGGCGGTGCCCGAAGCTCGAAAGGAACGGTCCTTCATGAGCCGCGCATCGCGACCGTTCCGGTCCTATTCGCCGCAGAACTGGCGCCTGTGGCGCAAGGTCACGGTGGTGCTGTGCCTGCCGGTGATCGCGGCAAGCCTGTTCGGCGCGTCTCGCGTCAACCGGCTGGTGGAGGAGTCCTCCCACTACTCGACGCAGTCCGAGCAGGTCGCCGTCCTCCCCGCTCTGACCGAGTACGGCACCGCCGTCGCAGGTGCCGGGGCCGCGACGATCGTGGGCATACCACCGGAGAACGGCGCACAGATCGCCGACGAGGCCGACGACTCGATCCTCGAGTTGATGAGCAGCGGCAACCTCGACCCCGCGATCGCGGCACCGCTGGCACGGGTCCTCGAAGACGGTAAACAGCTGTTGGGCAGCGCAATGTCGCGGCAACTGGCTCCGCTCGAGGCGAGTGAACGCGTCCGCGAATTCGTCTCCCGGATGACCCACGCGTACCGCACGATCATCAACTCGTCGGCGAACCCCACGGTGCTGACCGAAGGCGACATCCTCCTCGACAGCTGGACGATCCAGTGGGTGCTGCTCGATCAGGTCGTGGCATTCTCGTCGATGCGCGACGAACCCGGCTCGGCGCTGCTCATGTGGAACAACGCGATGGGCACGGAGCTCGCCCAGCTGAGGGTGCTCGCCGACACGGTTCCCGACCGCGCACCCGTCGATGCGCTGATCGCCGAGGTCGAGAACCGGCGTGCACTCACCGCGAACATCGACGACGAGACCGCCGATGTCGGTGCGCTTCGCAACTCCCTGTTCGCCGCACTGATGTCGTACAACGAGTTCGTCGACGCCTCCGCCCAGAAGATCGTCGCCACGCTCGACGAGCTCGCGTCGAGTACCCGCGCCGAATCGTGGCGTGACGGCATCGCCGTCGGGACGGTGCTCGTCCTCGCCGTCGTCCTCGCGATCGCCATGTCGATCTCGCTGGTCCGGCCACTGCGGCGTCTGCGCGACGACACGCTCCGCGCTGCCGAACACGATCTCCCCGAAGCGATCGCCGGCATCCGCGACGGCGTCGACATCGAGACCGTCGACCTGCCGCCCGTCGGGGTGCACACCCGCGAAGAGGTCGGTCAGGTGGCCCGCGCCGTCGACTCCATGAAGTCCGAGGCCCTGCGCCTCGCCGGCGAGCAGGCGCAGCTGCGGCGGCAGGTCAACGAGATGCTCGAAACTCTCGCTCGCCGCAACAAGACGCTCGTCGAGCAACAGCTTTCGCTGATCGAGTCCCTCGAGTTCGAGGAGAAGGACCCGAACCGGTTGCACAGCCTGTTCACTCTGGACCATCTCGCCGCACGCATGCGGCGCACAGGTGATTCCCTGCTCGTGCTCGCCGGAACCCGGCAGCGTCTCGGGCGCATGCCCGACACCCCGCTCGGCGATGTGCTGCGCGGCGCTGCCTCTCAGGTGGAGAACTACGAGCGCGTACACATCGGGTCGGTGCCGGCCGGAAACCTGGTCGGCAGCGCCGTCGCCGACGTCGTCCATCTCGTCGCCGAGCTGCTCGACAACGCGCTGCGCGCCTCCCCGCCGAACAGCACGGTCAGGTTCGTGTTCTCCGGTGCCGTCGACGGCGGGATGTTGCTGGAGATCGCCGACCAGGGCATCGGGATTCCCCCGGACGATCTGGCGGAGATCAACGCGCGACTCGCCTCCAGCAGTGAGCACGCCACCGGCGCGACCCGGCGCATGGGCCTGTTCGTGGTGGGCCGGCTCGCCGAGCGACACGGCATCACCGTCCGGCTGCGCCCGACCTTCGATTCGGCAACGAACGGTGGCATCACGGCCAGCGTGTACTTGCCGACGAAGATACTCAGCGGCACAAGCCATTTCGTCGACCCCTATCACGTCGAGCCGCGGAGGCTCCCGGGCGAGGGCTACGACGCCGGGTACTACGGCGGCGCCGTCGAGCCCTACCAGGGAGTGCTGCAGGAGACGGACGTGGACTCGTCGGCGACCACGCAACAGTGGCAGACCGTCGGTGCGGCAACCGGTGCGCAGTACGGTGCTCCGTCCGAACAGTGGCCGGCGGAGCCGTGGCCGGCGCAGGGGCCCGACACCCAGCCGTGGACACCACCGCGGTGACATTGCCTCGCGCGCCTCGGTGACACTGCCTCGCGCGCCTCGGTGACACTGCCTCGCGTGCCTGGGTGACACTGCCTCGGTGACACCGTCGTTGACACGTCTGCGACCGTGGAGCCATGAGCGCCCCGCGGATCGATGTCCACCAGCACGTGTGGCCGGAACCGTTCCTGGCCGCCCTGCGGGCCCGTAAGGCCGTGCCGCGGCTCGACGGCTGGACCCTGCACACCACCGGGGAGCCGCCGTACCCGGTGCAGCCCGGCGACCATTCGGTCTCGGCGCGTGCCGAACTCGCCGCCGCCGACGGGATCGATCTCGCGCTGGTGTCGTTGTCGAGTCCGCTCGGCATCGAGTCGCTGCCGGCCGACGAGGCCCGTCCGCTGCTCGACGCCTATCACGAAGGGGTGCTGGCGCTGCCCCGTCCGTTCGGGGCATGGGCCGCCGCGGGACTCGACGACCCCGACCCGACGACCCTGCGCGACGTCCTCACCGCCGGGTGCGTGGGTCTGCAACTTCCTGCGAACGCTATCGCCGGCGAGGCAGGGTACGAGCGTTGCGGCCCGTTGCTGGCCGAACTCGAACGGCAGGACCGGCCGTTGTTCGTGCACCCGGGTCCGGTGGCCCCGGGCGGGCCTGCGTGGTGGGCCGCGATCGTCGGGTACGTCGGGCAGATGCACGCGGCCTGGTTCGCGTGGCACGAGTACGGCGCGCCCCGGTACCCGCGGCTGCGGGTGGTGTTCGCGATGCTCGCCGGGCTCGCGCCGTTGCACTCCGATCGGATCGCCGCGCGTGGCGGGCCGGACGGATACCCGGGGGCCGGAGTGTTCGTGGAGACGTCGTCGTACGGGTCCGGAACCGTCGATGCGGTGGCCGCGCAGCTCGGTGCCGACCGGATCGTGCTCGGCTCTGACCGTCCCTACGCACCCCCGCTGAGCATCGGCGCCGGGGACCGGCGGCTGCGGACCGACAATCCCACGAGGCTGCTGGGGACGAGATTCCCCACACAAAACCCTTGACAAAGCGAACGATCGCCGATGACATGGTCGGCATGCATCCTTCGGCGACCCCGCGACTCCGCGGGCATCATGTGGACCTCGTCCACGTCGCCGGTGGCTCCTGTGGCTGTTGTTGCTGTTGTTGTCGCGACTGACCCAGCAACCCTGCCTGTCTTTCGGGCGCAAACGCGCCCGCAGTTCTTCGAGGAACCACGATGCCTGCCTCCGTTCTCTCCCGCACGTCCGTCGATCTCGCCGCCGTCGCCCGCTCCATCGCCGACGACCCGGACCGGTGGCTGCCGATCGTCCGGTACGACGCGCAGGAACGCTGGTACACGCGGCTCACGTTCACCGACGAGTACGAGGTGTGGTTGCTCAGCTGGCTGCCCGGGCAGCGAACCGGCATCCACGACCACGGCGGTAGCGCCGGGGTGTTCGCGGTCGCGGACGGCTCGCTGCGCGAGATCACCGTCGAAAATCCGCGCGACGGCCTGCTCGAAGGGTTGGCTCCGACCCTGTCCACCGCGGAGTACGACGCGGGACAGACCCGTGAGTTCGACAGTCATCACGTACACGAGATCGTCAACGACAGCGACCGTCCCGCCGTGTCCGTGCACGTCTATGCCCCGGCGCTGAGCAGCATGCACCGCTACCGGATCGAGGACGGGATCCTGCATCTGACGAGTTCCGAACGGGCCGGAGCCGATTGGTGACAAATCCGGCACGAGGCGGGGTGTCGGGTTAGAGTCGGTCGGTCGCCGACTGCATTGGAGATCACTCGATGAAGAGTCTCGCGCGTACGTTCGCCGCCGTGGCCGCCGCAGCTGTTGTCCTCACCGGATGTTCCGGCGGGGACACCGACGATCCGCTGGCATCCGGAGGTGGGAACGGCAGCGTCGTCGTCGGATCCGCCAACTTCCCCGAGAACGTCCTGCTCGCCGAGATCTACGCGCAGGCACTCGAGAGCACCGGCGCCGACGTCACGCGCCGGTTCAACATCGGAAGCCGCGAGATCTACTACGACCAGATCATTTCCGGCGGCATCACCGTCCTGCCCGAGTACAACGGGGCCCTGCTCGCCCGGGTGAACCCGGACAGCACCGCGACCACCACCGACGACGTGAATGCCGCACTGCGCGAGTCCCTTCCGGAGGGTGTGGAGATCCTGGACTCGGCGAGCGCCGAGAACAAGGACGCGGTCGTCGTCACACGCGAAACAGCGGACCGCTACAACCTGGAGAGCATCGCCGACCTGGCCCCGGTCGCCGGCGAACTCGCGATCGGCGCGGCCCCGGAGTTCGAGACGCGGCAGCAGGGACTGGTCGGGTTGAAGGACGTGTACGGCGTCGAGTTCCGGCAGTTCGTCCCCACCGACACCGGCGGGCCGATCACGATCGCCGCGCTCGAGGACGGCACCGTCCAGGCCGCGAACATCTACACCACGGATCCGTCGCTGTCGACGAAACCGTTTGTCGCGCTCGATGATCCGCAGACCCTGTTCGGTGCGCAGAACGTCACGCCGCTCGTGCACCGCGCCGACCTGTCCGACGAGGCCGTCGAGACCCTGAACAAGGTGTCCGCGCAGTTGAGCACCGAGGATCTGATCGTCCTTGTCGGTCAGGTCGTGACCGAGGGCGGCGACATCGACGTGGTCGCCGCGGAATGGTTGCAGTCCGCCGGCATCGGGTAGGACACGACGGTGATCACGTTCGACAACGTCGAGAAGCGCTATCCGGACGGCACGGTCGCGGTCGACGGACTGAGCTTGGAGGTGCCGACCGGCACCCTCACGGTCCTCGTCGGGCCGTCCGGGTGCGGGAAGACGACGTCGCTGCGCATGATCAACCGGATGGTCGACCCGACTGCCGGACGGGTGCTGCTCGACGGCAAGGACGTTCGCGAACAGTACCCGCAGACGCTGCGGCGCGGGATCGGATACGTCATCCAGCACGCCGGCCTGTTCCCGCACCGCACGGTCGTCGACAATGTCGCGACGGTGCCGCGGCTGCTCGGGGCGACCCGCCGGGAGGCCCGTGCGGCCGCACTCGAGGTGCTCGAACGGGTCGGGCTCGGAGCCGAGTTCGCGCGGCGCTATCCGGCCCAACTGTCCGGCGGTCAGCAGCAGCGCGTCGGCGTGGCCCGCGCCCTCGCGGCCGATCCACCGGTGTTGCTGATGGACGAGCCGTTCTCGGCCGTCGACCCGGTGGTGCGCAAGGAACTCCAGCAGGAACTGCTGCGCCTGCAGTCGGTGCTCGCCAAGACGATCGTGCTCGTCACCCACGACATCGACGAGGCGATCACTCTCGGCGACCGGGTCGCGGTGCTGCGGCCGGGTGGGACCCTCGCGCACTACGGGCCGCCGGAGGATCTGCTGACCGCACCGGCCGACGACTTCGTCGCCGACTTCCTCGGCACGGACCGCGGCGTCCGGCTGCTGTCGTTCTTCCCGTCCGACGACCTGCCGCTGCGCACCGAACCGGTCGTCACCGCCGACGAAGAACGCATCCCCGGCGGCGAACCGTGGCTGCTGGTCGTCGACGACGATCGGCGGCCGATCGGCTGGCGCGACACCACCGGTGGACTGGTCCCCGCGGGCCGCGGATTCGTGCCCGGCCGCGATTCGGTGCGGGTCGCGCTGGACGCGGCGGTGCTGTCGCCCTCCGGGCACGCCGTGGCCGTCGATCCGGACGGCCGGGCACTCGGGGTGATCAGCCAGGAGCAACTGGCCGCGACGATCCGCGCGCACCATGCCGCCCGCTCCGTCGACATCACCGAACGGACCGACGCGTGAATCTCGGAATACCCTCGTATCTGGGTAGTTTCATGGAACTGCTCGTCGACCACCTGGTGATGGCACTGGGGGCGTCGTTGCTGGGGCTGGTCGTCGCGCTGCCGCTGGGATTGTTGTGTGTGCGCCGTCCGCGGTGGTATCCCCCGGTGCTGGCATGCGCGAGCGTGCTGTATTCGATTCCGTCCCTTGCGTTCTTCGTGCTGCTCATCGCGTTCACCGGGATCAGCCGCACCACCGTGGTGATCCCCCTCGCCGTCTACACGCTCGCCGTGCTGATCCCCAACGTGGTCGACGGTCTGCGCGCGGTGCCCGAGAGCGTGCGCCAGTCGGCCACCGCGATGGGGTACTCGCCGGCCCGCCGGCTGCTGACGGTGGATCTGCCGATCGCGTTGCCGACGGTGCTGGCGGGTCTGCGGGTCGCGACGGTCGCGAACATCAGCATGGTCAGCGTCGGCGCGCTCATCGGGATGGGGGCGTTCGGGTCGCTGTTCACGGCCGCGGTCCAGCTCGACCGGCTGGGCTTGGCGGTCACCGGCATCGTCGTCACCGTCGTCATGGCACTCGTCGTGGACGCCGCGCTGCTGGGTGTGCAGTGGCTCGCGACGCCGTGGTTGCGGCGGACGCGGGGGCGGACACGGACACGGGGCGGTAGGGCATGAACACTCTGCTGCACTACCTGGGCGAGTACTTCGGCACGTCCGCGAACTGGTCCGGACCGGGCGGCATCCCGACCCGGCTGCGCGAGCACTTCGGGTACACGCTGCTCGCGCTCGGTCTCGCGTTCGTGATCGCGTTCCCGCTCGGCCTGTGGACGGGACACACCGGCCGGGGCGGTGCCGTGGTCACGCTGATCGCGAACTCCGCCCGGGCCCTGCCCACCTACGGTCTGCTCGTGCTGCTCGTCGTGCTGTCCGGGATCGGCCTGGTGCCGGTGCTGATCCCCCTGCTCGCGCTCGCGATCCCACCGATCCTGCTCAACACGTACGAGGGGATTCGCGGTGTCGATCCCGCGCTCACCGACGCCGCGCGCGGGATGGGGATGACGCGACGACAGGTGCTGTTCGAGGCACAGCTGCCCGTCGCGCTGCCGCTGATCCTGGTGGGGACGCGGACCGCAGCGGTGCAGATCGTCGCGACCGCGACCATCGCCGCCGCCGTGAGCTTCGGCGGGGTGGGCCGTCCGATCGTCGACGGGCTCGCCCGCAACGACTACACGCTCGTCGTGGGTGGGGCGGCGCTGGCCGCGGTGTGTTCGCTCCTGGTGCTCGCGATCTTCGCGGGGCTTCGGCGTCTGCTGGTGTCCCCGGGGCTGCGCTGAGCCGACGAACGTGTCGTACCCCCGGTTCACACTGGTGTTCGAAGAGATGGTTCGACACCTGATGGTTCGACACCTGATGGTTCGACACCTGATGGTTCGACACGGGAGGCGAGCGTCATGAACACCGGGCGCGGGGCGTACTTCAGTTGGACATCGCGACGGGTGATGCTTCCGCGGACACTGACGGCGGTGGTCACGGAACCCGCGTCGCAGTCGGGGCTGACGATGGACCGGCAGGTGGCCACGACGACGGGGCGGGGACGTCTGGTCGCGTACCACGACGCCGAGGACGATCACGACTACGTGGCCCTGATGGTCGGGGACGTGGAGGGCGGCGAGGACGTGCCGGTCCGCGCGGTCGGCGAGGAACGCCTGCTGCTGGAGGGTGGGCGCAGCGGACTGCCCGCGGAGATCCTCGTCGGCACCGACGACCTCGACGAGGCCGCCGAGCAACGCGAACTGGACCGGCAGCTGTGCTGCGACGGGCCGTTGCGGTGCCTGCTGTGTTGTTCCGGCGCACGGTCGGTGACCGTCGACTGGTGTTCGGTGGCCGCCGCCTGACCCGTCGGGGCGCGCGGACCGGGAACGAGACGTTGGTCACGATCGGGGGCGTCGACGTCGGTGGCGCCTACGTCGAACGATGGCCGACAGTCCCCATCGACCCGGGACCTCAGACCTGTATCCATGGTCCTGGAACAGGTTGCAGCCGAGACGTTTTCGAAAGCCGCAGACCGTCGCCGTAGCGCGCGTGACGCCTAGAGTCGAATCCCGGTCGTCCCCCCGGTACCGATCGGGAGAGGACACACGACGGAGGTGACGAACGCGGTGGATTCAAGGCAGTGCTCGCTGATCCGGTCCAACTTCGAGTCGCTGACCGACAGTCCCGACCGGACACACGCCCTGTCCAACTCGTTCTATTCGATCCTCTTCGCGCGCCATCCCGAGACACGCGAGTTCTTTCCCGCGACGATGGCCGGTCAACGTGATCGGATCGTGCGCGGCCTGGCGCACATCGTCGACGGGCTGGACCGGCCGGAGTCGGTCCTGCCGCTGGTCCGGCAGCTCGGACGCGAGCACCGCAAGCACGGTCTCGACCCCTCCCGATTCGCCTGTCTCACCGAGGCACTGGCACTCGCGGTCGAACAGGCGAACGGCGAGGACTGGACCCGCGACCTCGCCGAATCATGGTGTACTGCACTAGATCTCATCACCACCGCGATGTCGGAGGCAGCCGAGGCCGACGAGGGGCCGGCCGCGTGGGTCGGCACCGTCATCGAGCATCGCCTGGTCACCGACGACATCGCCGTGATCCGATTGCAGCTCGACAAGCCGATGGATTACGTCGCCGGGCAGTACGTCAGCGTCCAGGTGCCGGGGCGGCTGCGTATGTGGCGGTACCTGTCCCCGGCGACACCGGCCGACCGTACGGGGCTGATCGAGTTCCACGTCCGGCGCGTGTCCGGCGGCTGGGTCAGCCCGTCCATCGTCCGGCACACCCGGGTCGGGGAAACGTGGGTGCTCGGTTCACCCCTGGGCTCCCTCGGTGCTCGCGACGACGGCGACCGCGCGGGCCGCCCCCGCCTGATGATCGCGTCCGGCACCGGTATCGCACCGATCCGCGCGCAACTCATGGCGATGGCGCAACGGACCGACAACCTGCCCACGCACGTGTTCTACTCCGGGCACTTCCCCTACGACCTCTACGACCTGCCGACGCTCGAGTCCCTGGCCCGGATCTCCCCGTGGCTCACGGTGGTCCCGGTCGTCGAGAACGCGGAGACCCCGCTCTGGCACACCGGTCCGTCCGGCCCCGGCACCGCGGTGCGCGAGGGCGTCGTCGGGCAGGTCGTCGCGGAGTACGGCACGTGGACCGACCACGACGTGCAGATCTGCGGGTCACCGTCGATGGTGCGGGCCACCACGTTCCGCCTGCGCGCCGCGGGCGTGCCTGTCGCGCGCATCCACCACGACCCGCAGCCCTGACGCCCGCTCAGATGCCGGGGATGAATCCCGGGTAGACGTAGTGCCCGGGACCGCCACCCGGCAGCGTCGACCCGGTGACGGACGGGAAGTTGAACGGCAACCTCACGAGCTTGTGCGGGTTGCCGTCCAGGTCGGCCTGCCAGCAGTCCATCAGCACGCCGTGGAAGGCGGTGCACACGATGCGGGTGCTGTTGCCGAACGGCGAGGTCAGCCGATTCCGGGCGACCAGCGGATTCCAGAAGTCGGGGTTGTCCGGTGTGAGGAATCCGCTCGTCTCGTACGGACCGACGGCGCTGGGGCCGTCGGGCGCCGGCGGCCATTCGTCGGCGGCGGCGATGCCCACACCACCGACGCCGACGAGGCCGGCGCCCACCACGATCGCGGCGAGACGGGCGGCACGTCGAGCAGTTCTGCGCATGTTCGTGCCCACTTTCTCCCCGACCTCGGATTGCGAACTGTCACATCACCCTAACGGTGACGAGAGCTTCGTTCGGTCTATCGGGTGATGGTGTCCGTCACCGGGTGAGTGCGAGCTCCGACTCGGTGGCGAGCCAGGGCAGCTTGCCGGCGAGCAGTGCGTCGACGCTGAACTTGCCCGCACCCACGACCGCGAGCAGCAGCGCACCCGCGCCGAGCGCGAGGACCAGTTCGTATCCGCCGTCGGACACCCACAGGCCGTTGCCGATGTGCGTGATGAACAGCGCGCCCAGCATGTTGAGGAACAGGAGGCCGCCGACGATCGGGGTGAGCACGCCGACGATCAGTGCGAGGCCGCCGAGGACCTCGATCCAGGTCGCGAGGAAGGCGGACACCGCGGGCACCGGCGCACCCATGGCTTCGAATCCCGCCTTGGTGCCTGTGTAGCCCCAGGAGTTGACCTTCTGCAGGCCGTGCGCGAGGAAGATGACGCCCAGCGCGATGCGGGCGAGGAGGATTCCGGTGTTGCGGACAGCGGGATTGTTCATTGTGAACCCTTCGGGACGGACGGACGCCGGCGCTCGCGCGGACACCCTAGATAGTTGATGCTTCAACCAGAAGGTACGGAGTCAAAGTTGACGTGTCAACCAGTTTTGATCGGCCGTTCCACTCAGCGGTACGCCGCGCTGTTCCCCAGCCCGTGTACCCCTCAGGCTGAGAGACATGTCGCAGAGAATCGATACCGACACCGCCGCGATCGGCGAGGCCGCGGAGCGCCTGATCACCGCCGCGGCCAGCGGAGTGCCGTGCGCACCCATCCGTGACCTCATCGGGGCGACCGACATCGCGGTCGCCTACGAAGTGCAGAAACACCTCACCGAGGCGAAGCTCGCCGCAGGCGCGACGATCGTCGGCCGCAAGATCGGCCTGACATCGCCCGCGGTGCAGGCACAGCTCGGTGTCGACCGCCCCGACTTCGGTGTGCTGTTCGACGACATGGTCTACGACGAGGACACCGTCATTCCGATCTCGCGGCTGCTGCAGCCGAAGGCCGAGGCCGAGGTCGCGTTCGTGCTCGCCGCGGATCTGGCCGACGGTCCCCTGGACGTCGAGCAGGTCCGCGGTGCGGTCGCCTACGCGGTCGCCGCCCTCGAGATCGTCGACAGCCGCGTCGCCGACTGGGACATCAAGTTCGCCGACACCGTCGCCGACAACGCATCGAGCGGTGTGTACGTTCTCGGCGCCCGGCAGGTCACGCTCGACGAGTTCGAACCCATCGACGCCGAGATGACCATGTCGATCAACGGCGAGACCGTGTCCACCGGCAACGGTGCGGCATGCCTCGGCGACCCCCTCAACGCCCTGTCCTGGCTCGCGCGCACCGCACGCGAGTTCGGCGAACCCCTGCGCGCCGGACAGGTCGTCCTCTCCGGCGCTCTCGGCCCCATGGCGCCGCTCACCGGAGGCGACGTCGTCCGCGCCGACATCACCGGCCTCGGCTCGGTGACCGCGACATTCTCGAAGGAGGAACAGTGACAGACACGACTCCGGCACCCGCCGGCAAGAAGACCAAGGTCGCCATCATCGGCTCGGGCAACATCGGCACCGACCTGATGATCAAGGTGATCCGCCTGAGCAACGTCCTGGAGATGGGCGCGATGGTCGGCATCGACCCCGAATCCGACGGCCTCGCCCGCGCGAAGCGTCTCGGCGTGCCCACCACCCACGAGGGCGTCGACGGCCTGATCGCCATGGACAACTTCGACGAGATCGACATCGTCTTCGACGCCACGAGCGCCAAGGCACACATCGCGAACGCCGAGAAGCTCGCTCCGCTCGGCAAGCTCCTCGTCGACCTCACCCCCGCCGCCATCGGCCCGTTCGTGGTGCCCGCGGTGAACCTCGACGAGCACCTGTCGGCGCACAACGTCAACATGGTCACGTGCGGCGGCCAGGCCACCATCCCGATCGTCTCCGCGGTCTCGAGTGTCACCCCGGTGCCGTACGCCGAGATCGTCGCGTCGATCTCGTCGAAGTCGGCGGGCCCGGGCACGCGCGCGAACATCGACGAGTTCACCGAAACCACGTCCCACGCGATCGAGAAGGTCGGCGGCGCCGGACGCGGCAAGGCGATCATCATCCTCAACCCCGCCGAGCCGCCGCTGATCATGCGCGACACCGTGTTCTGCCTCATCGGTGATCCGTCCGAGGAGACGCACGAGCGCATCCGCGCATCCGTGAAGGAGATGGTCGCCAAGGTCGCGACCTACGTTCCGGGCTACCGCCTCAAGCAGGAAGTGCAGATCACCCCGGTTCCCGAGGACCGGCCGGTGCACACCCTCGCCGGTGACGCCACTGTGACGCACCAGGTTTCGGTGTTCCTGGAGGTCGAGGGCGCGGCCCATTACCTGCCCGCGTACGCAGGCAATCTCGACATCATGACGTCGGCGGCACTGCGCGCCGCCGAGCGCATGGCAATCCGTACCACCTCGGAGGTGTCCGCATGACCAAGATCTTCGTCCAGGACGTCACCCTCCGTGACGGTATGCACGCCATCCGTCACCGCATCTCCCCCGAGGATGTCGGACGGATCGTCGCCGCCCTCGATGCGGCCGGTGTCGACGCCATCGAGGTCGCCCACGGCGACGGTCTCGCCGGCGGTTCGGTGAACTACGGCCCGGGCAGCAACACCGACTGGGAATGGATCGAGGCCGCGGCGGCGCATATCGAGAACGCGCGCCTGACGACCCTGCTGCTGCCGGGCGTCGGCACGATCGCCGAACTGCGGAAGGCCTACGACCTGGGTGTCCGGTCCGTCCGTATCGCGACGCACTGCACCGAGGCCGACGTCTCCGCCCAGCACATCGCGACCGCGCGTGAACTGGGCATGGACGTCTCCGGATTCCTCATGATGAGCCACCTCGCCGAGCCGGCGAAGCTCGCGGAGCAGGCCAAGCTCATGGAATCCTATGGCGCACACTGCGTCTACGTCACCGACTCGGGCGGCCGGCTCACCATGAACGGTGTCCGCGACCGCATCCGTGCCTACAAGGACGTTCTCGACGAGGGCACCGAGATCGGCATCCACGCGCACGAGAACCTCTCGCTGTCGGTGGCCAACTCGGTCGTCGCCGTCGAGGAGGGCGTCTACCGCGTCGACGCATCCCTCGCGGGACACGGTGCGGGAGCGGGCAACTGCCCGATCGAACCGTTCATCGCGGTCGCGAACATCAACGGCTGGGAGCACGGCGCCGACCTGTTCGCGTTGCAGGACGCCGCCGACGACATCGTCCGCCCGCTGCAGGACCGCCCGGTCCGCGTGGACCGCGAGACCCTCACGCTCGGCTACGCCGGTGTGTACTCGAGCTTCCTGCGTCACGCCGAGGCCGCGGCCGAGCAGTACGGCGTGGACGTCCGCACGATCCTGCTCGAGGTCGGCCGCCGCCAGCTCGTCGGCGGTCAGGAGGACATGATCGTCGACATCGCGCTGGACATCGTCGCCGCCGGCAAGGCAGAGACGGTCGGCGCCGCGAGCTGAGCGCTCGATCACGTTGAAACACGGGTGATCCCCGGCCGGATGTCCGGCCGGGGATCACCCGTTTCTGTTGGGGTGGCCGGTCAGCGACCGCGCGCGGCGGCCCATCCGTCCATCGCGGCGACGAACTCTCCGGAGACGGGCAGGAGCGCCACCAGATCCGCCGGACCGGGCGGCAGCGGGCCGAGTTCCTCGAGACCGTGGTTCGCGGTGGCGAAGTGCTCGTACTGCAGGTCGGTGTGCGCGAGAGCTGCCCGGAGCGGCTCGACCTGCGCGCAGCTGACGTTCGTGTCCTTGTCCGAGCAGGTGAGCAGCACCGCGGTGCCGGGGGCGAGTTGCGCTGCGAGTACGGGCGGATCGAATGCGTCCGCCTCGGCGAGGAACTTGGCGTTGGCCGGGTTGAGGCCCAGCTGCGCCAGGAGCGGGTGCTGGTCGGCGGGGACGGTCCCCGTGGTCCGCAGCGACTCGACGGTGCGGGGAAGGTCGGCGCGGACCGCGGCACCGTCGGCACCGAGCTGTCCGGAATCGGCGACCGCGGTGATCTGCGCGGTCAGCAGGTCCAGGTAGCGCATCGGCAGGGGCTGCAGCAGGGCGAAACCGTTGCCGATGCCACGGTCGGCGAGGGCAAGGGCCGTCAGAGCACCTTCACTGTGCCCGAGCACGAGGATCTCGTCGGTGGAGATCCCGGTGCGATCCGCGAGCGCGCGGGCCGCCGCCTCGGCGTGATCGATCTGTTCGGTGAAGCCGTACTCGCCGACGGTCTCGGGAGTGTAAGCCCCGAGGCCTGTCTCCCCACTACCGATCTTGTCGAATCGGTAGCTGGTGATGCCATGGGCGGCAAGGACATCCGCGGTGCGGGTCAGCGTGCCGGACGCGGCGCCGGGCTGGTTACCGTTGCGATCGGTGGGGCCGCTTCCGGGCAGCAGCAGCGCGGCCCCGGCGGTCGCGCCGTCAGGAGTGCGGAGACTGCCGTGGAAGACGGTCCCGCCGGCCTCGAAGGTCAACGGGCTGTCGATGCCGGCAGCTTCGACAACCGAACCCGTGACCGGCAGTGCCGTCACCGTTCCGGCGAGGAATACTCCTCCGCCGAGCACCATCACGGGCACAGCTGCGGCGCTGATCCACCGTCGCGCATTTCTCATGAGCCGAGCCAAGGGAAGACTCCGTTCGTGTCACTCGTGTCCGGACAGAAACAGCGTCCGGTCGGTCAGGAACGCTCCACGGTACCCAGTCGCTGCGCCCATTGCTCGGCGTCGTCCATGCCGAGCACGAGGGCATCGCGCTTGTGGCCTGCGAGTTCGATCCGCACGGCGGGCTGATCCCGCCGGACGGAGACGAGCGTGTTGCGCCCCGGGGCCCGCCAGGTACCGATCTTGCGCATTCCCGGCAGTCCGAGTCCGGGGGCGCGAATTCCTCGGGCCGCGGCGAGACCGTCGGCGTGGACCTCGACGTCGCGGATCGCGCTCAGCGGCACGTCGACGTCGCCGATGAGTCCGGCGATCTTCTCGAGCGTAGTGAAGCGCACCTGCAGGGTTCCGTTTGCGATCGTCATTGTTGTCATGACCGGTATTATTCTCATTATTGAGAACAATGTCAACCGTGAGAAGATCGTCGCCGGAGGGAAGACATGAGCACCGCAGAACTGCTGCTGCATCCGATACGGCTGCGGATCGTCCAGGCCCTGCTCGGCGGCCGCACCGCGACCACCGCCCAGCTACGCACCCTTCTCGACGACGTCTCCCCCGCAACCCTGTACCGGCAGATCTCGACACTCGCCGACGCGGGAGTGCTCGAGGTCGTGTCCGAGCGTCGCGTCCGGGGGACCGTCGAACGCACCTTCCGTCTCGTCGTCGAGCGCGCGCAGGTGACCGGGGACGAAGCCGCGGCGATGAGCAGCGACGACCACCGGCGCGCATTCCTCGCCTTCGTCGCGCAACTGCTCGCGGACTTCGATGCCTACCTCGACGACCCTCACCGTCGAGGACTGGCCGAGGACGTCGTCGGTTATCGGCAGGTGGCTCTCGACCTGACCGACGACGAGGCGTTGTCCCTGGTCACGGAGATGGGGCAGCTGCTGACGCGCTACCTGGAACTCGGCCCCGGGGACGGGCGTCGCCGTCGACTGTTCAGCCGGATCATCATGCCGGTCGGTGGAGTCGAAGACCGGGACGCCGATTCGGCAGCGGGAGAAGAAATTTCCTAACGGCCTTCCCGCTCTTGATGATTGCGGACGAGTTCGCGAAAACCGATGCGTTCCCAGCCGGGGGTGGGCTGGATCCCCCACTCGTCCCGGGCGGTGTCCTTGCCCGCCGCGCCCTCCGGTGGACCGAACAGCGGATAGGGGTATT
Source organism: Rhodococcus sp. O3 (assembly GCF_048897285.1). NCBI lineage: Bacteria > Bacillati > Actinomycetota > Actinomycetes > Mycobacteriales > Nocardiaceae > Rhodococcus > Rhodococcus sp. O3. The sequence goes on along the minus strand of NZ_JBMBTE010000007.1, from coordinate 73,937 downwards.
CGCACTCCAGGGTGTCGTCCGAGTACCGGACCTTCATCAGTTCACTGCAGATCTCCTGGAACGACAGCTGCGGCCAGCCGTACCAGATCGCCAGCGCGGGTACCGTGAACGCGCCTTCGACGACGAGAGCGAACAGGCACACGAACACGCCGCGCTTGATCCACTTGTGCATCCGCGCGTAGGTCGACGTGGTCCCGAGCGGCAACTCGTCCTCGGCCGGCCTGTCCTCCGATGATGCCTTCGTCATGCGACTCTCCCTTCGGCATCGATCACGGGTCGTCTCAATCCGAGAAGATCTCGCGATTGACGGTGTGCAGGTACGGAATTGCAAGGAACGGGGTGATGTAGAAGATGTCGTACAGCCACCAGCCGATCACCGGCAGCACCACCCCGTCGTACCGGACGTCGGCGTACATGGTCATGTTGAACGTGTAGCCGATCCAGATGACCAGCCCCATCCAGCAGGTGACGATCATCCACTGGTGTCCCCAGCGCTTCATCTGAAGGAACGCGATCGCCGCGGCGATCCGCATCGGGAACACCGTGAGCATCAGGGCGATTTCCCAGCCCTTCTCCCCCGGACCGGCCGCACCACCGATCCACAGTTCGTTGTAGTGCCAGAAATAGCCGGCGTCGAACATGTTGCCCCACGCGGTGAGCACCACGCGGTTGATCAGGGTGTGGTTGGCGACCAGGTCGAGCGCCCACCCGATGCTGTTGAGGGCGGCGTCGAGAATGACGAGATAGCCGATGAGCGTGACGATCACGGGCCGCACCGACAACCCGGACTGCTGGGCGCGGCGTTGCAGCCACACGCCGCGCAGGAAGATCGGCAGGCCGACGATGCCGAGCACGAGGGTGCCCATGAGCAGTGTGCCGGCGGTCAGCCACCAATCGGCGGTGCGTTGCGCACGGCGGGACTCTTCCTGATGTTCGTCGTATCCGACGCCGGGCGGCTCGGCTGCCCGTCGGCGGGTGAAGGTCGGAAGATTCACGGTGTCCCCCACCAGCCGCGGTCCACCGACATGTACAGCTGGATCAGGAACTGCGACAGCAGGAATCCGTACGCGAAGATCTGGAAGGCGATGAGGCCACGTTTACGACGCCGGTCCTGTTCGTTCATCGGCTCTCCTTACCGGGTCCGGATCTTCGGTTCGTGTGCGGGGAGGAGGGTCGCGGCCGCGACCTCTCGCAGTCCACCGGTGATCGCTCCGTCGGTGCTCAGCGGTGCGAGGATCGACGCTTCGGCGGCTTCTATCTCGTTCGCACCGGCGACGACCAGCAGCGCCGCGGTGACCAGTACCCGAGTGGACGGTGGTTCGAAGTGGAAGATTTCGTCGGCGGTGCGGATGCTCATCGCGCATGCGACGAGCCGTTCGGCGACGACACGGTCGACACCGGTTTCGACGACAAGCAGATCGATCTCCCGTTCGGGTGCCAGGTAGTCGAGCGGCAGCGTCACGAATCGTTGGCGGAACGAAGGTTTCAGGTCCTTGAGGGAACTCCGATAGGCCGGGTTGTAGGAGCACACCAGCATGAAGGAATCGGGTGCGGGCACCACCTCACCGGCGCGGTCGAGGTAGAGGGTGCGGCGATGGTCGGTCAGCGAGTGCAGGATCGCCAGCGAGTCGTGGCGAGCCTCGACCACTTCGTCGAGGTAGCAGATCGCGCCGTCCTTGACCGCCTTCGTCAACGGCCCGTCACACCACACGACGTCGCCGCCGGCCACCGTGAATCTGCCCACCAGGTCGGAACTGGTCAGGTCGTCGTGGCAGCTGACGGTGACGACCGGCCGGCCGAGAAGCCCACCCATGTGCTCGACGAAGCGGGTCTTGCCGCAGCCGGTCGGGCCGGTCAGCATAACCGGAAGTCGTTGCCGGAAAGCATGTTCGAACAGTTGGACTTCGTTACCGGACGCGTAGTACACAACGTTGTCGCTCATGCCGTCACCAGTTCCCGATGCACGTGGGCGAGCACCCGGGGGAGATGCTCGACCCGGTGGATGCGCTGGGATCGACCGGGCCCGAACACCTCCGGCAACGGATCGACCCGGGTCGGGCCGACTCCGATGTAGTACACACAGACCCCCGAGTCCTCGGCTTCCTCCACGGCGTGGGCGACGTCGGCCCAGGCGTACCGGCCTTCGTATCCCTCGTCGGACATCAATCCGTCTCCGATCACGAGCAGCAGGCGCCGTTCCGACGGCTGGTCGAGCAGCCGACGGGTCAGGTGCCGTAGCGGTGCACCGAGCCGGGTGTAGCCGCCGGTCGTCAGACCCGACGCACTCGGCACGACGAACCGCCGGTCGTCGAAGTCCTTCAGACAGCGCACTTCCACCCGGTGCCGCGTGTTGCCGCTGAACACGAAGATTCCGTGGCGTTCGCGGGCGAGCGTCATCGCGCGCGAGAGCGCGTCGGCGCACGCCAGTTCCAGCACGAACACCTTGCCGCGGTGAACGCCGAGCGACGAGCTCCCGTCGAGCAGCAGTGCGGTGGTCACGTCGCGGGAACTCGGGAGCAGGTCCCGGAAGATCCGGGGCTCGGACGCGTGTCCGGTGAGCGTGTCGACGTGATGTTCGAGGTACGCGTCGACGTCCAGGTCGGCGCCGTCCTCGAGACGACTCGTCATGGCACGGTGGGTGTTCCGTTCGAACCAGCGGCGCACGTCGGCGGCGACCGGAATCGGCGCGGCGGACCGGGCGGGTGTCCGGGTCTCCAGCACCGCGACGTGGTCCGGCAGGAACGACTCACGCCACGCGTTCCACTCCGGATAGGGAATGCCGATCCTTTCGTCGGGGCGGATCTCGACGTCCTCGTCCTCGGGTCTGCTCGGCGGCGGCAGATTCGGGTTGCGGACGCCGCCGTCACCGCCGACCGGGATGGACATCAGGCGTACCGAGTCGGCTCGCGGGGAGGTCCACGGCATCCGTCCGTACATGCGCCTGACGGCGGCCGCGAAGGTGGTGCGGGGGTGCTCCGCCAGCGGCAGGCGACCGAGCACCGGATGCGGCGTGAGCGGTTCCCGCGACCGTGCCAGCGTGTCGGTCATCCGCAGCATGGCGACGCTGTCGGTGTCCCCGTCGATCGGCTCGTGTCCCGGAAGCAGCCTGGTCAGATCCGGCAGCAGACCCGGCCATCGGATACCGACCCATCCCAGCGCGACGTTGCCTTCCACGACGGTGAGCGCGGCGCGTTCCCGAGCGGACAACTCGTGCAACGGATACCGGGCGATACGGTCCTTCGACGGTGAACATTGCAGTGCCACACCGCACGTCAGCGTCCTGACGGTCCAGTCGGCCACCGGAGGCGGGTACGGAACATGGACCACCCGCCGCGTGCCGCCCAGGCCGAAACTGCGCCGCTCACCGGACACGAGACGCGCATCTCGCCTCCGGCCTTCGGAGAGCGCCACCGCGGTGACGGCACAGGTCCGCTCGATCGTCAGCGGTGAGACACCCGCCGCGGTCACGTGCCGACTCCTCCACCGGATGCGCGGTTCATGCGTGACGCGCCTAGAAGGTTCCGATATTGGAGAACACCCAGTACCAGAACGCGATGACCAGGCCCATCGCGCCCCACGCCACGATCAGTCGCAGAATGTCGAGCCACATCGTCCCACCTCCGGTCGAGCGCCCGGCTCCTGCGGCTGCTCGATGCTCCCAGGACTGACTGCAGTCAGTTCTTGATCGACAGGACGCTAGGCGAGATCGGATCGGTCCGCTGCCGGAATCAAGAATTGTCTGTGATTTTCCCCAGGAACGAACCCGGTTCACCTGTGACAAGATGCAGATTCTTTATTGACTTCGGTCAACAAGTGGAGGCGGGAACACGAAGGCGAGTGTGGACCGAGGCCACGACGGGTACCTCCGTGCAATGGCACCCCTCCGTCTCGTCGTCACCGGCGCCAGCGGCAGCGTCGGAACCGCCCTCCTCGCACGACTGTCGGCGCAGTCCGACGCGTACGAGGTCGTCGCCGTCGCGCGCCGTGTCCCGCCCTCGATCGGGCCGTATCGACACGCCTGCTGGCACGCGATCGACGTCGGCGACCCGGATGCGGAGGAAATGTTGTGCCGAGCCTTCGACGGTGCCGACGCCGTCGTCCACCTCGCGTGGGCATTCCAGCCCTCGCATCGTCCGGACCTCTTGCGGCGCACTGCGGTCGACGGCACCCGCGCGGTCATGGCGGCCGCAGCCCGGGCAAGTGTCGCACACGTGGTGCACATGTCGTCCGCGGCCGCCTATGCCCCCGGCGCGTACGGCCGGACGGTCGACGAATCATGGCCGGCAACAGGCATTCCCACCTCGCAGTACAGCACCGACAAGGTCGAAGCCGAAAAGATCGTCGCCGAAGCCGCACGAAAGACGGGGGCTCCCGAGGTCACGGTGCTGAGGCCGGGGCTGATCGGTCAGGCCGCTGCCGGAGCGGCGCTGCGCCGGTACGCGATGCCCGCTTGGCTGCCGGCAGTGGCCATGCGCGTACTCCCGATCCTGCCGCTCGACCCGTCCGTTGCGCTCCCCGCCGTTCACGCGGCGGACGTGGCCGCGGCCGTCGAACTCGCCCTCGCCGCGCCCGGCGCCGGAGTGGTGAACCTGTCCGCCGCCGACCCGGTCCGCACGGAGGACGTCGTCGAATCTCTCGGGATCCGGCCGTGGAGAGTCTCGCGTCGGACCCTGCGCGCCCTCGCACAGGTCACCTGGCGGGCACATCTGCAACCGGTGCACGGCGGCTGGATCGATCTCGCATACGACACTCCGCTGCTCGACTGCAGCCGCGCGCAGCGCGTGCTCGGCTGGTCTCCGGCCGTTTCCGGCCGGGAGGTGTGGCGGGAGACGATCGCGGGTATGCGCTCGGGTGCGAGCGGAACGGGGCCGGTACTCGGGGCCCGAAGCCCACGAGAGATGGTCGCCGACCTGGTCGCCGGCGGTACCGTCGGCATACGACGGGTGCCGTGACACCAGGGCAAGCAATCGTCGGAACAGAGGTGGGACGGTGGCACGAGCAGCGGTGTGGAAGACCCGGGCGGACTGTGACCGGGTATGGGAGGTGCTCTCCGACGGCTGGACCTTCCCCGGCTGGGTGGTGGGCGCCGCGCGGGTGCGGGCGGTCGACGCCGACTGGCCGGCCCCGGGTACGCGCATCCATCATTCGGTGGGGTTGTGGCCGGGACTCCTGCACGACTCGACCGAAGTCGTCCGCTCCGTCCCGCGGTCCGAACTGGTTCTGCACGCGCGTGCCTGGCCGTTCGGTGTCGCCGAGATCCTGTTGCGCCTCACCGAACGCAACGGTGGATGTGAAATCGAGATGCGTGAGCACGCGATCACCCCGCCGTGGAAGTGGCTTCCCGACCTCGTCCAGGATTGGTCGGTGTACCCGCGTAACCGGGAATGCCTGCGCCGACTGTCGTTGATCGCCGAGCACGCGACCGATCCGGCGGCGGGTACGGCAGGTGAGGTGTGAGTCCGAGCGCCGAACAGGTCGACGCGGTCGTCGTCGGAGCGGGCCCGAACGGACTGACCGCGGCCGCTCTGCTCGCCGATGCGGGATGGGACGTCCTGATCCTCGAAGCCCAGCCCGAGCCCGGCGGAGCGGTCCGTACCGCCGAACTGCACCCGGGTTACCGCGCCGACCTCTTCAGCGCGTTCTATCCGCTGGCCGCCGTCTCTCCCGTCTTCGCCGAGCTCGACCTGCCCGCCCACGGGTTGGCGTGGTCCAGGTCCCCCGCGGCGTTCGGGCATCCGCGTGCGCCGGAGGACGAGGACGCGGTGACGTTGCGGCCCACGGTGCAGGAAACGGCGGACGACCTCGAGCGGCGGTGTGCCGGTGACGGGGACGCGTGGATGCGCCTGTACGAGCAGTGGACGATGATCCGCGAACCCTTCCTACGCACCTTGCTCGGTCCGTTCCCGCCGATCCGGAGCCCACTCACGGCCCTGCGCCGCCTCGGCCCCGGCGAGACGCTCCGCTTCGCCCGAATGCTGGCGCTGCCGGTGCGACGGATGGCACAGGAACTGTTCGAGGGCGAAAGTGCCGGACTACTGTTCCAGGGCAATGCCGCGCACGCGGACATCCCGGTCGACGCCGCCGGCAGCGGCCTGATGGGCTATCTGCTCACCATGATCGGGCAGGACGTCGGGTATCCCGTTCCGAGAGGCGGCGCGGGTGAACTGACAACCGCGCTCGTGCGCCGCGCGACAAGCGCCGGAGCCCAGCTGCGTTGCGCCCGTGAGGTGGAACGCATCGAACCTACAGGCGATGCGACGATCGTGCACACCACCGGCGGCGAGCGCATTACCGCGCGGCGGGCCGTGCTGGCCGACGTCTCCGCGACGGCGCTGTACGGGAAACTGCTGCCGCCGGAGGCCCTTCCGGACCGCGTGCGGCACGACGTGCTCCGATTCGAATGGGACACGCCCGTGGTGAAGGTGAACTACGCGATGTCCCAACCCATTCCGTGGCGGTCGGCGAGTCTGCGCAGCGCGGGCACCGTGCACATCGGCGCCGACAGCAACGGACTGGTCCGCTGGGGTGCGGATCTCAGCACGGGCACGGTGCCGCGCTCCCCGTTCGTGATCATCGGTCAGATGACCACCGCCGATCCCACCAGATCACCCGCGGGAACCGAAAGTGCTTGGGCGTACAGTCATCTCCCGCGTGGAGTGTCGGACGACGACGCCGGCACCGCCCTCGCGCAGCGCATGGACGAGACACTCGAGGCCTACGCCCCCGGCGCGCTGGCCAACGTCGTCCATCGCAGTGTGCAGCTACCCTGTGACCTCGAGCTCGCCGACGCCAATCTCGTCGGTGGCGCGGTCAACGGAGGCACGGCGCAGCTGCACCAGCAACTGGTGTTCCGGCCGATCCCCGGTCTCGCCGGGCCTCGCACAGCGGTCGACCGTGTCTATCTCGCCGGTGCGGCCGCGCACCCGGGTGGCGGTGTGCACGGTATGTGCGGCGCGCACGCCGCCGCCGCCGCGCTGGCCGATCACGGCATCACGGGACGTCTGCGCGGGCGGGTTCGGGGCATGATCGCGCACGCGCTCGCCGACTAGCGGGTTCGAGCGCTCGGGCGGCCTCATCGGCCGCAACAGGGCACCATGGACGGATACGCGTATCCCTCCGCACCCGGGAGCCCCGATCCCGCCGAAGCATCCGCAACAGTCGTATCGCAACGGCATCGGCAGCGTCGCCCTGATCACGGGCATCATCGCGATCGTGTTCGCGTTCGTTCCGATCGTCGGGGATATCGTCACGATTCCCACCGGCATTGCGGCAGTGATCTGCGGATGGTTCGGCTTCACCCGCGCCGAGAAGGGGCCGGCGTCGAACCACCGAGAGGCGCTGACCGGTATCACCCTGGGTACCGCGGCGCTGTTCGTCGTCTTCCTCGTCTTCGTCGCGACGCACAGCCCCGGTGGATGACCGGCGGATCCACAGTGGCGGTCAGGTGTCCTGCTCGACGAGAGGTGCAGTGGGAAACGGACAATCACCGCATACTCCGCCGGACGGGGTGCGGTAGAACAGACAGCAGCTGCGCCGACGCCCGGACACCGGATCCAGGGCTGCACTCAACCGGGCATCGCGGAGCAATGCGGCGGTGACCGCATCGGCGCTCGCACCGAGGACGCCGCCCGCACCGCGCAGGGCCGATGCGACGTTGCCCCACAACAGTCCCGGCGCCACGATGTCGCACCACGCGTCGATCAACGGGACGAGCTGACCGTCGAGGACCTCCGACTCCGCCGGTCCGCCGAAACGCGGTTGCCGGATATGCAGACGAATTGATCCGGATTCGTTGCACCACAACAGTTCTTCGTCGCCGAGGCTCACGCAGCGACCCGCGACGGCGACCGAGCCGACCGCGACCGACCAGAGCCGTGCGGCATATCCGAAGAACACCGTCGACGCGGCGACACGAGTCTCGGTGACCCCCATCAGTTCGGCGGTGGACGCGACGAGGTCGTCGCGGGCAGCAGGTTCACGCAGCGTCGCCGTCGGCTGCCAGGTTCCGGTCGGTACCGGTCCGGCACCCACAGTGAAGTAGGAACCGTGGGTGGCGAGCCTGTCGAGTGTCGTGGTTGCGTCCAGGTCAGGCATGTCCGATCTCCGCTTCGATTTCGGACGCCATTGTGCCGGACGCTCTGGAGGCGGTGGACGCGGCGAACGTGTGTCACACGTCGAAGAGACGGAACTGCGCTTGCTGGGCGCGCGCATCGGTGTCCTCGCGGTATCGCTCGGCCATGGCCTGCGCGAGCGATACGTCGCAGCCGAGTTCCTCGGCCACCGCGCTCCAGTCGTGCCCGGCCTGACTGAGCTGCCACGCCAGCTCGTGCAACTGTTCGTCCATCTCCATCTCGCTACCCCTCGCAGGTCCGGATGTGTGGTGCGCTTCCGGTACGGTAACCCGCCCGGAACCGTTCCGGGCGGTAACATGCCGACGTAAGCTCACCGAAGTGCGTCCGGGGCTCTGCGACTGCGGGATACGATGCTGGCACCCATCCACTCTTCCGAGGTGATCGGAGTCGGCATGAGCAAGCTGGAGAACTCGCTGTCCGAGGACGAATTCGTTCTGGTTCGGGAAACCAAGAAAGCGCAGATGGCGGATCTCGACGAGGACGCCTTGATCGACCTGCACAGCCGGGTTCGCCGGGCTCGCAACAAGTACGTGAAGCTGTACCGCCGGGCCGGAGCCGAAAAGGTGGACAAGAAGAAGTCCCGGGCGACGGGTCGGTCGGCGAACCAGCGCAATGCGGGCAAGGCCGAGGTGTTCGAGGACGCGCTGGCGCGGGTGAGCAGGCGACTCGGCGCGGTGGCCCGGCAGTCCGCCGAAGCCCTCAAGCAGGAGCGGTTGGCCCTCGCCCGGGTGGACTCCCCGGTCGCCGGCGACGGCGCCACGGGCCAAGGCAAGGTGAAGTCCTCGGGGAAGATTCGCGTCGATTCGACGCGGGAGTCGTCCGGCCGCAAGAAGTACGAGGCGTCGAGCATCGCTGCCGGTGCACGTCGGCAGGCCAAGAAGGACAAGAAGAAGAGCTGACGATTCCGGCTACTCGACCGCCGCGGCGAAACCGATGATCACGCAGACGATCACGAAGTCGATCGCCAGCAGCGGCCAGATGAATCGCAGATAGCGGTCGTACCCGACCTTCGCCATCGCGAGTCCACCGACGACGACGACGTTGGTCGGGGCGACCAACAGCATCAGACCGTGTCCCATCTGGAATGCGGTGATAACCAGATCCCTTCCGACACCGGCGAAGTCGCCGAGCGGGGCGAGCAGCGGCATCGCCAGCGTCGCATGCCCCGACGAGGACGGGATCAGGAACGCCAGCGGAATGTTCACGACCGTCACGAGAATCGCGAACACGGCCGAGGACGCGCCGCTCACCAACTGCTCCATCGCATTCAGGACGGTGTCGAGGGTTTCGGTGTTGTTCAGGATCACCGACACCCCGCGGGCGAGCATGATGACGATCGCGGGTCCGACCATGTCTCCGGCGCCCTGGGTGATGAGAGATACGGTCTTCTTCTCCCCCATGCGGGCGACGAGACCGACGACCAGCGCGGCGAACACGAACAGCATCGCCAGTTCCGGGAACCACCAATTCAATTCGAACCAGTACGGCTGCGCGGCGGTTTCGTGGTACTGCTCGTATTCGGCGGGCCCGGGATCCGCGCCGAAGATCGCCGACCACGGGATCACCGCGAAGATCATCAGCCCGAACGTGAAGACGGTGATGGCGAGCACCGATTTCTGTACCCGCGAAAGCCTCTCGTCGGGCGGCGGTCCGTCCTCGGCAGCCTCCGGCTCGATGTCGGTGTCGGAGTCTGTTTCGGAGTCGAATCCGACGAGCGAGCGGGACGGGTCACGCTGGACCCGGCGCGCGTATCGCACGACGAACACGACGGACACCGCGGTGAGCACGACCCACAACAGCACGCGCAGGACGATGCCGTCACCGATCGACACTCCCGCCTCTCCGGACGCGACACCGATCGAGAACGGATTGACCGTCGAGGCCATAGTTCCGGTCAGAGCACCCACGATGATCGTTGCGGCTGCCACCATCCGGTCGTAGCCGAGTGCCAGCATCAACGGCACGATGAGGGCATAGAAGCCGAAGGTCTCGACCGAGAATCCCATCGTGGAACCCAGCAGCGAGAACAACGTCATGATCACGGCGATGAGCAGCCATCCCCGATCACCGAGTCGCGCACCGAGTCCGCTCACCGCGACCTCGAGGCTGCGCGTGGCGAAGCTGACCGAGATGAACGCACCGAGCGCCATGATGAACAGCACCACCCCGACCGAACCGAAGAGCCGGCCGAGGTTGTCGGGATCAACGAATCCGCTTACCGGGTCCTGTATTCCGTAGAGGCCGTTGACGGGGGAGAGGATCAGCTCGCGCACCCGCTCGCCGAACGTCAGTGGCGAGTCGATCTGCTCGAACGACCCGGGTATCGGGGCGCCGTCCTCGTCCGTCGCGAAACGACCGGCAGGAATCACCAGGGCGGCGAGCCACACCACGACGGTGACCAGCGCCAGCACCGTGATCGAGCCCGGGAACTCGAACTTCTTCTTCGCGGGTGCGGCGGATTCGGTTTCGGCGCTCATGGCTGCTCCCGGTAACGGCGGGCGAACTCCCCGAAGAACAACGCCTTGGCGACGACGGCCTTCTCCAGTTCGTCGATCAGGACACGTTCGTTGGGACCGTGGATGTTGGCGTAGCCGTCGGTCGCCCCGAAGAGGAGCTTCTCAGCGCGCGGCACGGCTTCGTGCAGTGCCATGACGAGGGGGATCGAACCACCACCGGCCAGCAGTCCGGCGGTGCTTCCCCAGGCCTGCGCCAGGGCGCTGATCGCCGCGTCGAACGCGGGTCCACCGGTTGCGGCCGCGAATCCGTTTCCGGTTTCCCCGGCGGTGACCACGAGTCTCTGCCCGAGTGGGCGCAGGGCTTCGAGATGCCGGATCAGTGCGTCCTGCGCCTCCTCCGCGTCCTGCTCGGGATGCACACGAAGGTTCAACGATGCGCGCGCCGATCCGGCCACCGCGTTCACGGCACCCTCGACCGAGGGCGCGTCGAATCCGGTGACGGTGATGGCGGGGCCCGACCAGATCCGTTCTCCCAGGCCGCCCGTACCGAGAAGGGGGCGGCCCTCGAGTATCTCGGCGAGATCGCGGAACTCCTCCTCCGTGTACGACGCGCCCGTCCACTCCTCGCGCCGGAGTCCGTCGACCGCGACGTTGCCGTCCTCGTCGTGCAGGGTGGCGAGTGCGTGGATCAGCGCGAGCCGTGCGTCGGGTGCGGCGCCGCCGTACAGGCCGCTGTGCTTGTCGGCGGCGAGGGTCTCGGCCGCGACCGTCACGGACGCCGACCCGCGCAGTGCAACCGTCAGCGTCGGAGCTCCGGGGCGGACGCTGCCGACGTCGGCGATCACCATGGCGTCGGATTCGAACACTTCCGGCGCCTGCACGGGATAGAAGTCGAACGGGCTGCCCACCTCCTCCTGACCTTCGAGGACGATGCGCAGTGTCACCGGGGGCTTGCCGTCGTAGATGCGGAGCGCACCGAGGATTCCGATGATGTTGGCCTTCGAGTCGGCGGTACCGCGTCCGTAGATCGCGCCGTCACGCTCGTCCGGCTCGAACGGCGGGCTCTCCCACAGATCGGTGTCGTCGGCGGGAACGACGTCGTAGTGCGTGTAGAGCAGGACCGTCGGTGCGCCTTCCGGGCCGGGGACGGTCGCGACGATCACCGGCGCCGTCTTGCCCTCGATCACCAGGTCCTCGATCTGTTCGACGCCTGCGTCCCGCAACAGCCGAACGACGAGATCGTGCGCCTCGAAGAGCGGTTCCGGCGGGTATCCGGCGGCGGAGATCGACGGAATCCGTACCAGCCGGCACAGATCGGAGACCAGTTCGGGCATGAGTCTCGCCGCAATATCCTCGACGGGCTCGGATATCCAATTGCGGGAATCAGACATGCCTACCTCGATCCGTGTAGGAAATGTGCGACCCACCGGAGTATGGCACCGAACCCCGCGCTCGGTCCGGCATTTTGGACAAGGTGGTCGCCACCAGACTCTAGATTCGCCCTTTGTGAAATATCATAGGACCGAACGCAATCGCGGCGCGCTCGAGGTGGGGTGGATCTGTGAACACCCGTGAGCACATTATCGCCGAGCGCGCCGACCTCGTGGATCTACTCCGCTCGCTGACGCCGGAACAGTGGGAGACGCCGTCACTCTGTGAGGGGTGGTCCGTGCTCGATGTCGCCGGCCACCTATCGATCGACGGTGTGCCGTTTCACCGCTATTTCCTCGCCGGACTGCGCAATCCGTCCGTCGACCGGCTCAACCGGCATTACGTCGAGGCAGCACGCAACATACCTGTGGACCGCCTCGTCGACGGCCTGACGACATCGCTCTCCGGAAGCTGGTTCCCCCGTTGGTTCCCGCGGCTGACCCTCGCCGATCATCTTGTGCACCAACAGGACATCCGCCGTCCCCTGGGGATTCCCCGGGCCATCGATGCCGATCGCCTTCGCTTGGTCCTCGACAATCCGGATCCATTCGCCCGACCCTCCCGTTACATCCGCGGGCTGCGTCTCGTCGCCAGCGACATTGCGTGGGAGCGGGGCGACGGCCCGATGGTGCGAGGCACCGGCGAAGCACTCGCGTTGGCGATGGTCGGCCGACGCGCCGTGCTGGACGAACTCGAGGGACCCGGCCTCGAATTGCTGCGCTCGCGCATCGAACGGGCCTGACCTGCGCCGACAACGCCCGTGGCGATCGCGGGTACGAACAACCGGCACACGGTTTCTATTGTGTCGGCATGACGATTCGCCCCGATCTCCTGGACGTTCTCGCACGCCGCGCCCTCACCGAGGACTCGGCGCGGCCCGACGCCGTCGAGAAACTGCATGCACGCGGTGGGACCACCGCTCGCGAACACATCGCTCGCATCGTCGATCCGGGCAGCTTCGTCGAATACGGCCGCTTCGTCACCGCAGCGCAGGAAGCGCGCCGCAGCATGGACGAACTGCTCGACCGCACGGTCGCGGACGGCATCGTCGGGGGAGTGGCGACGATCGACGGACGGCCGTGCGCGGTCCTGTCCTACGACTATCTCGTCATGGCGGGAACCCAGGGGATGCGCGGGCACCGCAAGACCGATCGCCTGATCGAGGTCATCGGCCGGCTCCGCCTGCCCACCGTGTTCGTCGCATCCGGCGGTGGCGGACGCCCGGGCGATACGGATCTCCCGTTGGTGTCGGCTCTGGACGTGACCACGTTCGCCGAGTGGGCCGCGCTGTCGGGCCGGGTCCCGCGGATCGCTGTCGTCGACGACAACTGCTTCGCCGGGAACGCCGTCATCGCCGGATGCGCCGACCTCATCGTCGCAACACCGCGTGCGTCGTTGGGCATGGGCGGTCCGGCGATGATCTCCGGCGGCGGACTGGGCGATGTCGCCGCTGCGGACATCGGGCCGCTCGACGTGATGATCGAGAACGGGGTCGTCGACATCGCGGTGGACGACTCCGAGGACGCGGCGGAGATGGCGTGCCACCTGCTCGGCTACTTCCTCGGGCGGTCCGAGACATGGTCCGCAGCAGATCAATCCGTTCTCCGCGACCTCGTACCCGAGCACGAACGCACGACCTTCGACGTCGTGCCCGTCGTCGAGACGCTGTGCGACGAGGAGTCCGTCATCGTGCTGAGACCCGGATTCGCACCCGAATTGTGCACCGCCCTGGGACGAATCGAAGGACGTACGGTCGGGATCCTCGCGAACGATTCCCGCTACACGGCCGGGGCGATCACCTCCGACGGCAGCGACAAGGCCGCTCGGTTCCTGCAGTTGTGCGACGCGTACGGATTCCCGGTGATCTCGCTCGTCGACACCCCGGGCATCATGGTCGGCCCGGACGCGGAACGGACCGGCCTGGTTCGGCACGCGTCACGTCTGCTCGTCGCCGCTGCACGGATCCAGGTGCCGTTCATCGGCGTGATCCTCAGGCGCGCTTACGGACTCGGAGCCCAGGCGATGCTAGCGGGCAGCACCCACTCGCCGTTGATGACGATCGCGTGGCCCGGAGCAACCATGGGTGCGATGGGACCCGAGGGTGCCGTGCGACTGTCGATGCGCGCCGAACTCGAGGCGATCACCGACGACGACGAACGCGAGGAACGCGTCCGGCAACTGACCGAGATGCTGCGCGCCAACTCCACCGGCCTCGACGCGGCCCGGTACTTCGAGATCGACGACGTGATCGATCCGGCCGAAACCCGCTCCCTCATAGCTCATCTGGTGGAGGCTGCGGACGCCGGTGGGGGCATCTCCGGGAGTGGGGGTGCCGTCGATACGTGGTGAAACCCGGTGTGCCTTTGTGGCGGCCCTGACCGCCACAAAGGCACACCGGCAGCGCAGCTGCACCTACGGGTAGTTGGGGTTGTTGAACGTCGGGATCTCGATGCTGATCGTCTGCAACTCCGACATGTACAGCAACACGAACTGGCGCAGCAGTTCGTCGAACGCCCAGTAGGCGTCCGGTGCGAGCGGCAACGGCAGCAAACCTTCGCGCACCGCGATGAACGGCCGCCACCCGACGTTCAGCAGCGTGCCCCAGACCGGTTCGGGAGGGATCTTCAGCCAGTCGGCGATCCGGTCGCCGAGCACGTAGCGGGTCAGCGCCCCCAGGATCGGCCGGGTCAGCAGCGTGAAGTCCAGTCCCGCACCGAGATCGAGGAGCATGTCGGCGAGTTTCAGCCCCTCCGGCGTGGGCGCGAGGATCGGATCGAGCACCTGCGTCGCCTGGGATTCGGCGTCCGCCCACGTCGCAGGAATGTACTGATCCTGGATACCGAGCATGTGCGCGCTGACCTGCCATGAATGCAGGAACGCCTCGCTCTCGTCCGCCGCGACCGGCACCTGCCAGTTCTTCAGCACGCGCATCACCGTGGTGGGGAGGCTGTGCCAGGTGACCATCATGTCGTGCTGGCTGATGGGATATTCCTCCGGCGCCACGTTCACCCAGTGCGACGACTGCGGCAGCAGGTACCGCACCCCGGCGTGCGCGAGACGCGTCTTCAGGCCCGTCACGATCATCTCGCCCTCGGGCAGATAGGCATTGCGCGAACCGATGTCGTATCCGAGTTTCGCGGTCCGCGAGATGCGGCGCTTCATGTTGGCGCCGCCCTTGGAGTAGTAGACGGCGACCGATTCCTTCGGGATGACGGTGCTCATCATGCCGCTCGCGAAGCCGTAGAGGACACCGAGATAGAGCCCACGCTTGTCGTTGAATTTCACTGCGGTGGCGAGCTTTCCGACATCCGCCCATTCCGGGAGCTGTCGATGCCGCTCGAGAAAGTCCTGCAGGTCGGCGGGCAGCCCGGCGGGGAGTGGCTGCCCGTTCTTCTTCCACCCGCGCAACAGGTCGTTGACCACGGGGACCTCGCCGCGCTCGAAGAGTGACGCGACCAGCGTGTCCGCCTCCGCATCCCACACCAGGCGAGGATCCGCGCCGTCGCCGGTACCGGGTATCGACCCGGCCGGCGACCATCTCCACGGACGGGCCTGCGCCGGGGACGCTGCCGCGACCGCCGCCAGCGCTGCGAGCGCCCCTCCGGTTTTCAGAACGTTCCGCCTGCTCAGATCGGACATCTGCAGCCCCCATTGGCTTCGATGTGGCAATGTAACAGCAACGGTTGCCTTGTATCAGGAGAGCACATCACCACGATCCTCACGGAAGATTCACGGAATCCGTCCCGAAGCGTCACCCTGTAACAGAGCAATCACAGGAGGTAGCCGTGGAATCAAGATCGTCGACCCGGTCGGGATTGTGCAGATCGACGTCGCTTCTCGAACGCGCGTACAGCGACGCCGTCGAGCCGGCGGGCGACACCGACACGACCCGCACCCGGCTGCTCGATGCCGCATACGACCAGTTCTGCCGGATGGGCATACAGCGGTCGACGATGGAGGATGTCGCCAAGCGCGCCAACCTTTCCCGCATCACGATCTACCGCAAGTTCGACACCAAGGAGTCCCTCGTCGACCAGGTGATCCTGCGGGAGTTCAGCCGGTATTTCACCCGGTTCATCGAGGAGGTCGCCGGCGCCCCCACGGTCGCCGACCGTGTGACCCTCGGCTTCGTGAGCTCGCTGCGGACGATCCGCACCAATCCGCTCGTCACCGCGCTGATCGAAACCGACCCCACCTCGTTCGCCGGATCCATCATCGGTGCGAACGGCGAAATGCTCTCGGCAGTACAGTCATTCGTTGCCGGACAGCTTCGACGCGAGCAGGCGTCCGGCACCGTCGCCGCGGAACTCGACGTCGACCTGGTCGCGGAGATGATGGTCCGGATCACCGGCTCGTTCCTCGCTTTTCCCAGCCGCATCGTCGATCTCGACGACGACACCGAACTGACGGCGATCGCACGCCGGTTCCTGGTGCCCATGCTGCAGGTGCCGCAACAGGAAGCCGGCTGAGTCACCCACCGAAGCAAGGATGTTCCCACCCCGACGTCATCGGAAGGCTCAACCGTGCAACATACGCTCGACGAACTGGGTTACTACCTGCTTGCCGGAGCGGGCGGCGACGGGCCGAGAGCTCTGGTCGAGGAGGCCCGCCGCGGAGAGGAACTCGGCTTCGGCACCGCGTTCATCTCCGAACGGTGGAACGTGAAGGAAGCGTCGTCGCTGACCGGGGCCGCCTGCGCGGTCACCGAGCGCATGCGAATCGCCACCGCGGCGACCAACCACAACACCCGGCATCCCCTCATCACCGCGTCGTGGGCCACCACGATGCACCGACTCTCCGGCGGGCGGTTCACCCTCGGCATCGGCCGCGGAATCGCCGCCGTGCACTCCGCGTTCGGGGTGCCCGAGGTGACCACCGCACAGATGGAGGACTTCGCCCAGGTCATGCGCAGGCTGTGGCGCGGCGAGGTCGTCGTCGGGCACAACGGTCCCATCGGTGAATACCCGCTGCTGTTCCTCGATCCCGAATTCGACGAGGACATCCGCCTCGCCCTGGTGGCCTTCGGCCCCCGCTCGCTCGCGCTGGGCGGCCGAGCGTTCGACGACGTCGTCCTGCACACCTACTTCACGCCCGACACCCTGCAACGGTCGGTGGCGATCGTGAAGAAGGCCGCCGAGGAGGCGGGCCGCAACCCCGACGAGGTCCGGGTGTGGTCGTGCCTCGCGACCGTCGGCGACCACCTTCCCGAGGAACTGCGGTTGAAGAAGACCGTGGCGCGGCTCGCGACATACCTGCAGGGCTACGGCGACCTACTGATACGGACGAACAACTGGGATCCCGCTGTGCTGCAACGGTTCCGAAGCGACCCGGTGGTGCTCTCGATTCCGGGCGGGATCGACCACAAGGCGTCGGCCGATCAGATCGAGCACATCGCGACCCTGCTTCCCGACGAATGGCTCGAACCCGCAGCCACCGGATCCGCCGGGCAATGCGCACAACGGATCCGACGCGAGTTCGACCACGGTGCCGACGCGGTGATCCTGCACGGCTGCACACCCGACGAACTGGAGCCGATCGTCACCGCCTATCGCGCGAGCTGATCCGGGGAAGCCCACCGGGCAACGGTCGCAATCGTCCGAACGCACGACGGCGCCGACGACCGACCCCTGATAGCGTCCACGCGGATCAGAGGAGGAGCACGCATGCACCGGCGGCCACGAGCGACACGGTTCGGCACGATCGCCGTCGCCGCGGCCGCGATCGCCGGGATCACGACCGGTCCCGCCGTCGCGTCCCCGCCGGAACAAGGTACGTGTCCGCACACGATCGTCTTCGGTGTCGACGGCACCCTCAAGGTCGGCAAGCCCACATCGACCGTGCATCCGATCCTCGAGGGCCTGGCCGAGCGCGGGGCACGCACCGTACGGATCGACTATCCCGGGGAAATCAGTCCGCTCGGGATCCACACGTACGACCGGTCCAAGGAGATCGGGGTCCGTGAACTGCACCGGCAGATCACCCTCGCTCACACCGAGTGCCCCGGGGCGGCGTATCGCGTCGTCGGCTTCTCCCAGGGTGCCGCGATCGCCGGTGACGTCCTCGCCGACCTCGCGCAGGACGTGAACCGCCCGACTGATCTCGCCGGGGTGGTGATCGCCGACCCCCGCACCCCCGGCACCGGCGCGGAGGTCATCGCGCCGGGAACTCTTCCGGGGATCTCGTTCACGGGGGAGCGCGCTGCGTTCGGGACCGTTCCGGTCGCCACGGTCTGCGCCGTGGGCGACGCCGTGTGCGACATGGTCGACCCGCGCGCGGACTCGCGCGAAGCCGCGCGCCGGATCGAGCGCTACTTCGCGATTCATCAGCACTATGTGGAACTGACCGTCGGCGACCGCACGTTCGTCGACGCGATGATCGATCTCGTCGAGCATCCGCGGACCACTGTGGTCCGGGTCGGCTGACCGCGGCTCGATGGTGCCCGTCACCGCGAATTCGGTACCGTTCGAGACGACTCGCAACAGTGTGGGTCGCGTTCGGCTCGGCACAGCCGAAAGAGGGAGGTTCCCGTGGCTGGTGGTCTCGTCGCCCTGCTGGACGACGTCGCGCTGATCGCGAAGGCAGCTGCAGCATCCATCGACGACGTCGGTGCAGCCGCCGGTAAAGCCAGCGTGAAGGCCGCGGGTGTGGTCGTCGACGACACGGCCGTCACCCCGCGCTATGTGCACGGGTTCACCCCCGACCGCGAGCTGCCGATCATCCGCAAGATCGCGATCGGATCGATCCGGAACAAACTGCTGATCATCCTCCCGGTCGCGATGATCCTCAGCGAGTTCCTGCCGCAGGCGCTGCCGTACCTGCTGATCGCCGGCGGCCTGTTCCTCTGCTACGAGGGCGCCGAGAAGGTCTACGAAGCGCTCACCGGCGGTCACGGTCACCACGAGGAAGAGGACGCCACCGCGGCCGAGAAGGGGCCCGCGTTCGAGAAGACGATGGTCAGCGGTGCGATCCGCACCGACCTGATCCTGTCCGCCGAGATCATGGTGATCTCCCTGTCGTCCGTCGAGGACGAACCGTTCCTTACCCGGCTGCTGGTGCTCATCGTCGTCGCGATCCTCATCACCGCTCTGGTGTACGGCGTGGTCGCGTTGATCGTGAAGATGGACGACGTTGGCCTGGCGCTCGCAGGACGCGATTCGAAGTTCAGCCAGAAGATCGGCCGCGGTCTCGTCGCCGCGATGCCCAAGGTGATGTCGGTGCTGACCGTGGTCGGTATCGCCGCCATGCTGTGGGTCGGTGGCCACATCCTGATCGTCAACGTCGGCGAGGCCGGGTTCCATTGGCCGGCCGATCGGCTCCACGATCTCGAGCACTGGTTCGGTGAACTCGTGCACGGCGGGTTCGGTGGGGTCCTGTCGTGGACCGCGGGCACGGTGGCGTCGGCCCTCGTCGGCCTCGTCCTCGGTGCGCTCGTCGTGCTGATCATGCACCTGATTCCGGAGCGCAAGAAGCACGCGCACGAGGTCCACTGAGGCGGTAGACAGCCGCGCGGTGCATGCCACGCGCTGCTGTCTTCTCGCTCGGCGGTTAGCTACGTCCCTGCCCGGCCGATCCCGCGCACCGCGTCGGCGAACGCCCTCATCAGTTCCGGGTCCTTGACGCCGCGGCTCGACTCGATGCCGCTGGACACGTCCACACCCCACGCACCCGACGTCTCGACCGCGCGGGCCACATTGCCCGGGTTCAGCCCGCCGGCGAGGATCCACCGGCCCTGCGGCAGGCCGCTGCGGTCCTGCCAGTCCCACGTGACGCCGGCACCGGCGACCGTACCGTCGACCAACAGGAGATCGGCGCCGAAGTCCTCGTCGAGCGCCTCGGCACCGCCGGTGTTCACGGCGCGGATCACCGTCAGCCCTGCGTCGTGCAGCATCCGCACGTCGTCCGCGGACCGCAGGTCGTGCACCTGAACATGATCGATATTCGCGGCTTTCGCGGTCGCGACGACCTCGTCGAGCGGCATCTTCACGTACACCCCGACCGCGAGGACTCCTGCGGGAACTGTCGCCCGCAGGCGCGCCGCCTGCTCGACGGACACGCGGCGGGGGCTCTGGGCGAAAACGAAGCCGACCGCGTCGACCCCGAGTTCGACGGCCAGCTCCACCGTCGCCTCGTCGCGCAACCCACACATCTTGATGAACGTCACCGCATACCTCTCGCCCTCGTGTGCCTTCTCATCGACGATATTGCAGACGCCGGCCGCGGCGGGAACCTATCCCTCACGCGGGGGGTATCGAGGCTGCGCCCGGTGACGCACGCTGAATGACAACCACCGAATCGCCGAGCGACGTGGGAGGAAAGAACCATGAGTCGAATCATCCACTCCGATGCACTGTTCCGGCTCGGCCCGGAACAGACCTGGGACCTCGTCTTCGGCAACCGGCTGCAACGGTTCGTGGAGTTGTCTCCCTCCATCGTCGCGGTCGAGGACTACGAGATGCGCGCGGACGGGACACCGAGGTACACGATGGCGTTCCGCGTCGGTCCCATCACGATCCGCAGCATCTCCGACTACGCCGTCTACGACCGACCGCACAGAACCGTCAACGCCGTGCTCGGCGGTCTCTTCGGGGGCACCTACGAGATGGTCTTCGGTCCCGAAGGACCGGACACCCGATTGTCCTATCGCTGGAGAATCGAACCCAACACACCGGCGGCCCGAGTTCTGCTGCCGGTGCTCGCACCACTGCTTGCCCGCGCGCTCCGCAAGGACCTCCTCGCGATCGCGAGCGCCGCCGGGCGTACGCCGAAAGACCAGAAACGCTCCACTGCAAGATGACCGATACTGCACATCACCGTGGCGACCTCGTGAAGGGCGGAGTGCCCTATCCCGCGGCCTTGCGCACGAGTTCCCGCAGCCGCTGCTCGATCTCGTCGTTCACCTCGAGCACCGCGAAAGCCGTGGGCCAGAACGATCCGTCGTCGAGGAGAGCATCCTCGTTGAAACCGACCGTTCCGTACCGGGTGTCGAACTTCGACGCCGGTTGGTAGAAGACGACGACCTTGCCGTCGCGGGCATACGACGGGAAGCCGTACCAGGCCTTCGGGTCGAGGTGAGGAGCCTCCTCGGTCACGATCGCGTGGAGACGCTCGGCGATCTGTTTGTCGGCGCCGATCAGCGCGGCGATCGCGTCGACGCACGCCTGCGCCTCGCGCTCCCGTTTCGCGGCGCCCTTGCCGCTACGGCCCTGCTCGCGGAGTTCGGCAGCGCGCTGCTTCATCGCGGCGCGCTCTGCGTCGGTGAAGCTCGTTTCGTCACCGGTGTTCGACGCCATCGGTTCCATCCCCTCGTGAATTCCTCATCTACGTCTCGACGAAACCGGTGTTGTTGTCGATATTGCGGCCGAATATCGAAAACAATGCCGGTCTCGATCCGCCAGGATATCGAAGTTGTTGAGCGACAATCGATGTCTGGCGTCCCTTCACATCACCCTTCTGTCCCCTGCGGGTCCTGCCCACCCGCGCCGTGGTTGCGAGCTTCGATGGCCTCCACGGACTTCTCGAATTGCTTTCCCAGCAAGCGGGTTCCGACGACTCCGAGCACTCCCGCGAGAACCTTCCCCTTGAGGTTCTTGCCGTCGCGGACCACAACCACGTCCACATCGGTCTTTCCGGTGGGCTGCGGCGTCAGGGTGTAGGTGTGGCTCGAAGCTCCGCCCCACAGATTCGAATCGGTGGTCGTCAACACGACGTGGTGAGGGTCGCTCCAGTCGTAGTGCAGGCGTTCCCAGATTCCGCTCGAGCCCTCGGTGACATCGGCGTCGTGAGGGCCTTGGTGGTGCACCTCGAGATAGTTGTCCGTGCTGTTGCCGAAGAGCTCCTTGCGACCGGGCCCGAAGTCGGTGAGGCCCGCAATGAACTGCTCGGGTGTCGCTGTGGTCGTCTGGTGGAGGTGGATCGTGGTCATGGCGTGTTCCTCGATGATTGAGTGATCCGCTCCCGCCCCGGAGGCCGGGTGATGACCTGTCCAGCACACCACTGCTGAACACATCGCGAAAGAGGGACCGGATCGCGACGCCTCATGCTGCTCCCGACCAGGACGATCGGGGGACGGCAGGTATCGGCGCCCGGCACGGAACCGGACGCCGATACCGGTCACGTCAGCTCGAAGCCCGCGTCGGCAGCGCGGCCGAGATGATGGGCGAAGAACCGCGCCGAGCTGTCGCGCTCGTATTCCGGGGTGCGTCTGCCGGTATAGGCGTGCAGCGCCTTCTCCTTCGAGGCGAAGGCATCGAACAACGCGACTCCGGATGCGTTGTCGAATTCCTTCTCGTCCCATGGAATTCGGCACTCGACCGGGGTGGTGACCTTCCTTGCCGCCTCGATCAGAGCCTCGTTCACGAAGACTCCACCGAAGCCGAGGGCAGCGATCCGGGGTTCGACCGCCGCCCACATCACCCCGGTTACCACGCCCAGGTTCATGCCGCCGTAGCCGATCGGCGCCTCGTCGCCGATCTCGGGTAGGGCCTGTAGCGCGTCGAGGGTCGCCTGCCATTCCGGCACCGCACGCTCCGCCAGCGACATGTTGTACTCGGCGACGATCGGAGCGATCGGCTTGCCTTCCGTGCGCGCCGAATGGATGGCCTCGACCCACCGTTGATCCTCAACGTTTCGTGGCCGGTCACCGTGGCCTGGCGCGTCGATGGCGGCGACGGTGAACCCGTGAGCGGTCACGCCGTGGAGTGCGCCGGCCACCAGTCCCGGTGCCTTCTTGTGCATGCCGCCGGAGTGCCCGGACAGCAGCAGCGGTGCGCCTGCGGCTCCGGAGGCGGGCGTCCAGAGGACGCCGGTGATCTCACCCAGGGTGAATCGACGTTCGATGACACCGTTCGACGATGTCTCGGAGGTGAATTGCACGATGCAGCCTTTCGGGATTGCCTTGTTCAGGCGCTCCCGGCGATACCTGCTTCGATCACCCGACCGCGAACACGAGTGGGAGCACCCACATGGTTGTTGCGTTCATGGGTCTCACCTCCTCGCGTGAAGTCACGGTCGGGCGCACGCTATCAATCCGAGCCGAAGCCCGTCCATTCATTTTTCTGCCCGCACACCAACCAGGCTGAGCAGCGGCGGTCCCCAAATGCACCGAAGTGGTGGTCGGTGCACGGATATTTCCGTACACCAACCACCACTTCAGGAGCAGATCGGCGGAGGTGCTCCGCCGGGGGCGATGTCAGCGCGTAGCGGCAGGCAGGTCGACCTGCTCCACGACAGCACCGTCCGTCACCGGGTAGACCGGGTACTCCACGCCCGAGAGGTACTGGACGGTACGCACCACCTGGCAGGAGTAGCCGAACTCGTTGTCGTACCAGACGTAGAGGATGGCGGTGTCGCCGTCGACGATCGCAGCGTTCGCGTCGACGATGCACGCCGCGCGCGAACCGATGAAGTCGCTGGACACGGCGTCGGTGGCAGCCGTGTAGTCGAGGTTCCGGCTCAGCGCACCGGTGAGCGACTCCTGGCGGAGGTGCTCGAGCACCTCTTCCTTGGTGGTCTCACGGTTCAGCTGCAGGTGCAGGATGGCGACGGACACATCCGGCGTGGGGACGCGGATCGAGTTGCCGGTGATCTTGGCCTTGAGCTCGGGCAGGGCCTTCGCGACCGCCGAAGCGGCACCGGTCTCGGTGAGCACCAGGTTGAACGGCGCGGAACGGCCACGGCGGTCGGCCTTGTGGTAGTTGTCCAGCAGGTTCTGGTCGTTGGTGAACGAGTGCACGGTCTCGACGTGGCCGCGGAGGACGCCGAACTTGTCGTCCATGGTCTTCAGCGGCGGGACGATGGCGTTGGTGGTGCAGGACGCACACGAGACGATCTTCTCGTCCGGGTCGATGCTGCGGTGGTTGACACCGTGCACGATGTTGGGCAGGTCGCCCTTGCCCGGTGCGGTGAGCACCACCTTGGCGATACCGGGGCGGAGGTGCTTCGACAGCCCGTCACGGTCGCGCCAGATCCCGGTGTTGTCGATCAGGATGGCGTTGTCGATGCCGTACTCGGTGTAGTCGACGCTCGCCGGATCGTTGCTGTAGATGAACTTGATGACGTTGCCGTTGGCGATCAGGGTGTTGTTCTCGGTGTCGACCTTGATCGTGCCGTTGAACTGCCCGTGGACGGAGTCGCGGCGCAGCAGCGAGGCGCGCTTGGTCAGGTCGTCACCGCCACCCTTGCGGACCACCACGGCGCGCAGGTTCAGGCCGTTGCCCGAGCCGGCCTTCTCGATGAGCAGACGGGCGACGAGGCGACCGATCCGCCCGAACCCGTACAGGACCACGTCCTGCGGCTTCGGAGTGTGCGTCTGGCCGCCACCGACCAGGTCGGCGAGGCTCTCGGCGACGAACTCGGGGATCGGTCGTCCGGCGCCCTCGGCGTGGTACGCCGTCACCAGGAGGCCGAGGTCGATCTTCGACGGCCGCAGGTCGAGGTCGGTCAGCGCCTCGAGGAACGGGAAGGTCTCCTCGACGGACAGCTCGTCACCGCGGATCTGCCGCGCGAAACGATGGGTCCGCAGAATGTCGATGACCGACTTGTTCACGAGGGAGCGGCTGTGAAGCAAGATCGTGACCGAGTGCCGGCGGTGCAGGCCGCCGATGATCGGGATCATTGCTTCCGCAAGAGCCTCTTCGGAGTTCCAATGTGCCAATTCCGGGGTGCTCACTGCGCTCCTCTGCCTTTCCGGCTCGTCCCACCCGTCACAGGTTGGGTGTCACCCGGACGAGACGCACGTCACTCACCGGTCAGCGTTCTGAATCGGTGGACCAGTTCGCGACCGACGCCGATTTCGGCGTGCGCAGCACAAGCATAAGAGAGAGCTTTTTCAGGCCGACGCTGGGTAGCCGAAACCGACCCGCACGGGCCTGGTCGTCTCACGGGAAAGTCGGCCACGGAGAGCCCGCTGCCGTTCGACGCCCCCAAGTATCCGCGGGGCCGTCAGTCATCCGCTGCGACGATCGTCGGGGAGGATGACTGAGCCCGCCGCGGATACCTGAGGCCCATCCGAAGAGAGAGGAAGCGTCGCCCGCCGGATCAGCCTCGCGCCATGTCCACGAACCGCGACAGGTGCAGCTGGTGCGCGACCGTGATCGTGGCCGTCGGACCGTTACGGTGCTTGCCCACGATGAGGTCCGCCTCGCCGCCACGCGGGTCGTCGCGTTCGAACGCGTCGGGGCGGTGCAGCAGGATCACCATGTCGGCGTCCTGCTCGAGCGATCCGGACTCACGAAGGTCCGAGACCTGCGGCTTCTTGTCGGTTCGCTGCTCGGGGCCACGGTTGAGCTGACACACCGCGACGACCGGAACCTCGAGTTCCTTCGCGAGAAGCTTGAGGCTACGCGAGAATTCGGAGACTTCCTGCTGACGCGACTCGACCTTCTTGCCGGACGACATCAGCTGCAGGTAGTCGATGACGATGAGTCGGATGTCGTGCTTCTGCTTGAGCCGCCGCGCCTTTGCGCGGATCTCCATCATCGTCAGGTTGGGGGAGTCGTCGATGAACAGCGGGGCCTCGCTGATCTCGCTCATGCGGCGGGCCAGGCGCGTCCAGTCGTCGTCGGTCATGCGGCCGGACCGCATGTCGCCGAGCTTGATTTTCGCCTCGGCGGAGAGCAGACGCATGACGATCTCCGTCTTGCCCATCTCCAGGGAGAAGATGACCGACGCCATGCCGTGCTTGATCGAGCACGAGCGCATGAAGTCCATGCTGAGCGTCGAATTGTGGGTGGGGACCATCGACCGGCCCGCCAGGTACAGGTGCTCGCCGTCGACCTCGACGCACCGCACCGGCACCGACGCGACGGGTCGCACCGCGACGATGCGGCGTTCCTGTGCGACGGCGCGACGATTCTCCTTGTGCTGCAGGGCCTTGCTGGGCAGCACGAACACGTCGTCGTCGGCGAGGAAGGACACCGAGCCGGAGGCGAGGGTGCGGGTGTAGCCGAGGCCGGCGAGCAGTTCGGCGACGTCCTCGAGCAGACGCGGGCATTCGCTCTCGAATCGGACGGTGCCGTCGTCGTCGACGGTGGCCCCGGCGTCGAGGACTCCGGCGAGCAGGTCGCGACGCTGCCGTTCCGAGGCACGCAGATAGGCCTCGGGGATGTGGGCGCCGAGCGTCATCAGCTCCTCGGCGAAGTCGCCGTCACCCTCCATCCGCATGTGCAGGTCCGGGTCCTCGGACGGCCCACCGAGCCACGCGCCGAGCGTGAACGGCGCGACCGGCAGGTCCGCGGCGGGCAACTGCAGCGCCGCGCTGTTGGCGACGATGTGCCCCTGGTCGACTGTCGCGGCCAGCTCGCCGGTGGTGCGGATCCCCGCGACCGTGCGCCACTGGTGCTGTTCGTCGGCGACGACGACGGTGCCGTCGGAGAATTCGATCTCGTAGCAGGGGCGTCCGGTCATGACCGGCGTCGCGGCAACGACGCGTGTCGGGGCGCCGTGGGCGTCGAGCAGCAGATCGCCCACCGCGACCTCGCCCATCGTGATCCACCCGGTGGGGGTGGGCAGGGGAGTGTCGAGCGCGAGAGCCTTACCGACACCGGGGCGCGCGGCGACGATGATCATCTGACCGGCGTGCAGGCCGTTGGTGAGTTCGTCGAGCTCGGCGAAACCGGTGGGGACACCGAGGGAGATGCCGCCGCGGCTGGCGATGGAGTCGATCTCGTCCATCGTCGGCTGCAGCAGTTCCTCGAGGGGAACGAAGTCCTCGGTGGTACGACGCTCGGCGACGTCGAAGATCTCGGCCTGGGCGCGGTCGACGACCTCGGCGACGTCCTGGCCTTCGGCGCCGGCGTAGCCGTACTGGACGATGCGGGTGCCCGCCTCGACGAGGCGGCGCAGCACGGCCTTCTCGGCGACGATCTCGGCGTAGTAGCCGGCGTTGGCGGCAGTGGGCACCGTCTGGGTCAGCGTCACCAGATAGGCGGCGCCGCCGATGCGCTTGAGTTCGCCGCGGCGGTCCAGTTCGGCGGACACGGTGACCGGGTCGGCCGGTTCACCGCGGCTGTAGAGGTCGAGGATCGAGTCGTAGACGACCTGGTGGGCCGGCCGGTAGAAGTCGCCGGGACGCAGCACCTCGAGGACGTCGGCGATGGCGTCCTTGCTGAGCAGCATGCCGCCGAGTACCGACTGCTCCGCGACCATGTCCTGCGGAGGCTGCCGACCGAAGTCGCCGCCCGGTTCTTCCGGGGGTTCGTTGTAGTCGGAATGGCCTCGATCGTCCACAACAGCCACGCGATGCCATCCTTCCCCATCCGCGTTCCACGTTCGGTAGGGCGTGGTCGACGCGTATGTCCGTACACACGTTCTACTCGCCCCCACCGACATTCAGCGTGCAGGCGCGCTCGACGTTAGGGAGTCCGGCGCGCCGATCCAAATCGGGTTGTGCACATATCTGTGGATGAATTGTGGAAAGGGGAGGACACGCTTGTGCACCTCCTGTGGAAAAACTGGGGACAACGCATCTCACACTTGGGATACACCCAGGTCAGCTGCCCAAAATCGCTTTTCACAGCTGTGCACAACGACGATTTCGGCGTGTCGCACACCGGGCGTGTTCGCTGCTTCGTTCCGGAAACGATATGCCGTAGGTCACATCGAAGCCCGTCTATCCACAGGCTTGTGGATAGACGGCGAAGAGCCCCACGCACCAAGTGCGTGGGGCTCTTCGGGAGCCGGAATCAGGCGCCGACGACGTTCAGGGTGAACTTCGCGGTGACGTCCGGGTGCAGCTTCACGACGACGGCGTGCTTGCCGGTCGCCTTGATGTGAGCCTTGGGCAGCTCGATGATGCGCTTGTCGACGACCGGGCCACCGGCAGCCTTGATGGCACCGGCAACGTCGGCGGCGGTGACCGAGCCGAACAGCTTGCCCGAGTCGCCGGCGGTCTTGACGCTCAGCGAGACGCTCTCGAGACCCTCGATGGTCTCCTTGAGCTCCTTGGCGTGATCCAGGCCGCGCACAGCGCGCGCTTCCTGGGCACGACGGATGCCCTCGACCTGCTTCTGGGCGCCACGGGTGGCGACGATCGCCAGGCCGCGGGGCAGCAGGTAGTTGCGGCCGTAGCCGTCCTTGACCTCGACGGTGTCGCCAGGCGCACCGAGGTTGTCCACGTCAGCAGTCAGAATGAGCTTCATCGGTTCCTCCCTTTCCTCAGCGAGCCGTCGAAACGTAAGGAAGCAGGGCGACCTCACGAGAGTTCTTCACAGCAACAGCGATGTCACGCTGGTGCTGCACGCAGTTGCCGGTGACGCGGCGAGCGCGGATCTTGCCGCGGTCGCTGACGTACTTACGCAGCAGCGTCGTGTCCTTGTAGTCGATCTGCACGTTCTTTTCCTTGCAGAAGGTGCAGACCTTCTTCTTCAAAACCTTGTCGCGCGCAGGCGCCTTAGGCATGGTCTTTCTCCGTATTTCTGGATGTTCCGATCGAGGTCGGATCAGAACGGGGGCTCGTCGTCCCCGGGACCACCGAACGAGCCGGCCTGCGGAGCGCTGCCCCACGGGTCGTCGCCACCGGTGCTCGCGCCGGCGCTTGCGCGCCCGCCGCCCGATCCTGCGGAGGAACCACCACCGAAGCCACCGCCGCCGCCACCACGGCCGGCCTTGGTGACCTTGGCCGTCGCGTAGCGGAGCGAGGGGCCGATCTCGTCGACCTCGAGCTCCACGACAGTGCGCTTCTCGCCTTCACGCGTCTCGTAGCTGCGCTGCTTGAGCCGGCCCTGCACGATCACGCGCGAGCCACGGGTCAAGCTCTCGGCCACGTTCTCCGCTGCCTCACGCCAGATGTTGCAGCGCAGGAACAGAGCCTCGCCGTCCTTCCATTCGTTGGACTGACGGTCGAACACGCGGGGCGTGGACGCGACGGTGAAGTTCGCGACCGCGGCACCCGCCGGGGTGAAACGCAGTTCGGGGTCGGCGGTCAGATTGCCGACCACGGTGATGACGGTGTCGCCTGCCATGTGGTTCCTCCTGCTGTGTGTGGAGTCCTGATGCGCCCGAGCCTACGGTCAGGCGCCGACAGGATCACTTGTCGTTGCGCAGAACCTTGGTGCGGAGCACCGACTCGTTCAGGCCGAGCTGGCGATCCAGCTCCGCAACGGCAGCAGGCGTCGCGCTGATGTCGATCACCGCGTAGATGCCTTCGCTGTTCTTGGCGATCTCGTATGCGAGACGACGCTTACCCCACACGTCGACCTTGTCGACCTTGCCGCCTTCCTGGCGGATCACGTTGAGGAACGTCTCCAGCGAGGGAGCGACAGTGCGCTCATCCAGGCTGGGGTCCAGGATGATCATCAATTCGTAATGACGCATAAGACCTCATCACCTCCCATGGACTGTGAACGGTCACGGACGATCCGTGACAGGAGGGTCGTTGCGTCAGCAACCCAAGAAGGGTACATGACCACGCCCTGACCAGCGAAATTCACCTAGGGTGAGGAACATGCGCACGAGCACCCGGATCCCCGCGCTCGTCGCCGTCCTGCTGTGCGCGGTCACGCTCGTCCTCGGCTACCTCAACAAGGCACGTTGCGCCGGACCGCGTTTCGACGAGCTCGGCCGCACTTTGCGGTTCGAATCGGTCAAGGATGCCGACGTCTGTTACTCCGACATCCAGCAACTGTGGATCGGACGGGACATCAACCTGCATCGCTTCCCGTTCCTCGACGGCGACATCACCGCCGCCGGCCACCTCGTCGGCGGCACCGTCGAATATCCCGTGCTCAGCGGTGTGCTGATGTGGCTCGGGGCCGTCCCCGCCCACACCGATGCGGAATTCCTTTTCTGGTCGGCGATGCTGCTGGCACCGTTCGGTCTGCTCACCGCGTGGATGCTGGGACGGCTCGCCGGCTGGGCCGCGCTGCTCTGGTCGGCGACGCCCCCGCTGGTGCTGTACGCGTTCCACAACTGGGACCTGCCCGTCGTCGCGACGACGGTGGGCGCGATCGCGATCGTCACCACACGACGCTGGTCGCTGCGTACCCGCGGGGTGATCGCCGCGGTGCTGCTCGGCATCGGCTTCTGCCTGAAGCTCTATCCGGGGATCTTCCTGCTGACACTCGTCGCCTATGTCCTGACCCGTGGTGACCGCACCGATCGGGACCCGGCCGACCGCACCGGAGCGGCTGCTCGCTTCGATGTGCGCGGCGCCGCGGCGGTGGTGGCCGCGGGTGCCGCGACCGTCGTCGCCGTCAACCTGCCGTTCGCGCTGCTCGGCTACCCGGGCTGGCGCGCGTCCTTCGAGTTCCAGAGCAACCGCGCCGCCGATGCGACGAGCAACTCGATCTGGTTCTGGGGACTGCGCCCGCTGCTGGGCGGCTACGAGGGCACCGAGGTCACCCCCGCCTACAACGGTCTCGTCTCCGTCCTGTCGCCGTTGCTGATCTGCGCGTCCTTCGCGGTGGCCCTGGCGATCGGCTGGCGTCGCTACCGGCGCGAGGGCACGTACCCGTGGATCGCGACCGGTGCGGCGATGTTGTGCGGGTTCCTGTTGCTGCACAAGGTGCACTCCCCGCAGTACACGCTGTGGTTGCTGCCCCTGCTGGTGCTCGTGCGTGTCCGGTGGTCGCTCGTCGCCGCGTACCTCGCCGCCGACGTCGCGATCGGCGTCGGCGTCTTCCTCTGGTTCGCGGCCACCGCCGGTCAGCGCGACATGACCACGGCGATGCTGCTCACCCAGGTGGGCGTGTGGGGACGCGCGATCCTGCTGGTCGTACTCTTCGTCGTGTTCGCGCGCGCACCGCTGCGGATGCGCGCCCCCGCCCCGGCTCCCGAAAGGACCAGGCAGATGACGACCGCTGGATGTGCCCGATGAGCGAATCCTGGCATCGGCAACCCACTCTGGAAGGCACCCGCGTCCGCCTCGAGCCGCTCACCATGGAGCATGCACCGGGACTGCTGGCCGCCGTCGACGACGCCGAGGCGATCTTCCGGTGGACGTCGGTGATCATCGAGGAACTCGCCGACGCCGAAGCGTTCGTGCGCGCCGCGCTCGACGACCCCGACCGCCTGCCGTACGCGATCGTCGACACCCGCACGAACGCGGTCGTGGGTACCACCTCCTACTACGGGATCGACCCCGCCCACCGGAAGCTCGTCATCGGCTACACGTGGCTGTCGCGCGCGGCCCAGGGCACCGGCGTCAATGCGGAATCGAAACTGCTGTTGCTCCGCCGCGCCTTCGAGGAACTCGGCGCGGTTCGCGTCGAATGGCACACCGACGAACGCAACGCGCACTCGCGCGGGGCGATCGCCAAACTCGGTGCCGAATTCGAGGGGCTGCTGCGCAAGCACCGGCGCCGGCGCGACGGAAGCTGGCGGACCACCGCGCTGTTCGCGATGACGGACGACGACTGGCCGCTCGCCCGCGCCCGCCTCGAGGCGCGGGTCGCCGACAGTTCCGCACAACCCTGAGAACCCCGACGAGGACACGACCGTGCAGGCCGCGCTGAGCAGGCTCGCCGCCCCCGCCGGGGTGGCGGCCCTGTCCGCGTGCGTGTGCGCCGCCGTGGTGTGGGCCGACCCCACCACGCCGGGCGGACCGATCCCGCCGTGCCCCACCCGCGCGCTGTTCGGACTCTGGTGCCCGGGCTGCGGGTCGTCCCGCATGCTGTATTCGCTTCTGCATCTCGACGTTCCGTCGGCGCTGCGGTACAACGCCGTCGGTGTACTCGCGGTGCTGGTTCTGCTGTGGTCGTTCGCGGTGTGGACCGTCGGACGCGCCCGCGACCGGCACTACCCCCAGTGGTACCGGTGGCGGCGCGCCCCGCAGATCGTGTTGGCGATCGTCGTGTGCTGGTTCGTGATTCGCAACATCCCCGCGGAACCGTTCTCGTCCCTCCGGATATGATCACCGGCCGGCGCAGGGATTCCGGTAGGGGACTCCGAGAAGGAACCGTTCCCGCTCCTCCTCGGTGATCGCGGATCCGGCGTTCTCACACACCCGGTCCGTCGCGGCCTCGGTGTAGGTGTCGGTGGTCCACAGTCGCACCAGCCGGTCCGGTCCATCCCCGGCAAGGATCTCGTCGCCGTGCGCCCACGTGGCACGGGCTCTGCAGGACGGTCTGACGACGCTCGACGAGTGGTAGCCGGCTTACAACTCGTCGAGGGTGACAAGGCCGTCCTGCAGGGCCCGCGCGGTGAGCGCGGCCTTGGTACCGGCATTCCGGCCCACCGCGGCGTATTTCTCCCGAATCCGGGCCAGATGCGTGTTGACGGTGGCGGCGGAGATGAACAACTCGGCGGCGACCTCGGTCTTCGAATCGGATCGGAGCCAGCCGCGGAGAACCTCGATTTCACGAGGGGACAGCGCCGGGCGGGTCGGTTCGGGGTTTACGGCAGCAACCGACCACGAAATATCAGCTGACACGGGATCCTCCTCGATCGGCCCACCGCCGCAGGTCCCCCGACCTTTCCGAAAACGATCTTCGGGATAATAACGGTTATGGGCCGACGAGGCCGTCCGACGACTGCAAGGAATCGTCACAGAGCGCAAATGTAACGTCGCGCCGGCCTCATGCCACGCGGAAGGACTGCAAGGCCGCGTGCTGTTCCAACCGGACCCGGCCGGGGCTGATGCTCAGCACCGCCGCGGTCTGTTCGGGATCCAGCCCGACGATCGTGCGCAGAATCAGCACTTCCCGGCGCAGCTGCACCGCCGTGTCCGTGGATACCGAATCGACGGCAGCGGACGCGATCTCGTAGACGAGCGTCGCGAAGTTCCGATTCGCGCCCGTGGGGGAGGAAAGTTCGGCGAGCACGGTCCGGCATGCGTCGAGAGCGATACGGTCGGCTTCGACGAAGGGGATACCACCGTCGTGGGCCCGGGCGCGGCAATAGCCCGACACCCGCGGGTGCAGAACACGCAACAAGGCCGGGATCGCGGACGAGTCGCCGCGGGCGACAGCCCACGCGAGTTCACACGGAACCGATCCGGTCGTCGCCTGCCCCGACGAGCCGCGGTGATTCACAGCCACAGCGCCTCCTCACGTCCCCGTCGAGATTAGGTCGAGGCACCGACAATCCGCGTCGTCCCTTCGGATGACTTCGTGGGTGATTCGCGCCTGTCCCGGGGGCGCAGCACCCCCGGCCACCAGCGCGGGAAGGCGTCCGGGGCCTGATCGACGACCCCACCGATCGGGTCGTCGACGAACCCGTAACGCACGAGATCCTCGGTGGGTCTCCGGATCTGCCGGATCACCGCGGCACACAGCGCCAGCACCGCCACGTCCCGGATCAGGACGGTGACCGTGAACCACTGTTCGGGCAGTCCCTTCTCCGCAGGACCGAGGTAGTAGTACATGCGCGGAACCCACACGAGCGCATCGATCGTCATCCACGCGAGCAACGCCCGGCGATGAGGCAGCGCGAGCACCGCGAGCGGCACCAGCCACAGCGAATACTGCGGACTCCACACCTTGTTGGTGAGCAGGAACGCCGCGACCACGAGGAAACACAACTGGGCCAGCCGCGGCCGGCGCGCGGCGGTAAGGGCGAGCCACGCGATCGCCGCGCACGCGGCCGCGAACAACAGCAACGACATCATGTTCGACGTCGCCGGATCCCACCCGGACCACGTGGTGAGGGAACGCACCACGTTGTAGATCGAATCGGGATCGACGCCGCGTTCGGTGTTGAGACGGAAGAACTCGGCCCATCCGCGCGGGAACAGCAGCAGGATCGGCAGGTTCACGGCCAGCCACGCCGCCGCGGCCGCTGCCGCGGTCCGGCCGAAGGCGCGCATCTTGCCCGCGCGCAGACACAGCAGGAACAGCGGACCCAGCAGCAGCAGCGGATACAGCTTCGTGGCGCCGCCGAGTCCGAGGAGAACGCCGGCCAGGACCGGCCGGCGTCGCGCCCAGGCGAGCAGACCACCGGCAGCGCACGCGGTGGCGAGTGCGTCGAAGTTGGTGAACGCGTGCACGATCACCAGCGGGGACGCCGCGACGAGCGCGGCATCCCAGATCCGGCGGCCGGCGGACAGCGCGGTCGCCCACACCGTCACGAGCCACGCCATCGCCGAGCCGAGTGCGACAACGTTGAAGTAGATGGCCACCTGCAGGCCGCCGGGCAGCCACGACGCGGAATCCCAGGCCTTCGCGATCCGCATCGACAGGTACTGGTACAGCCCGGCGACCACCGGGTATTCCATGTAGCGGACCTGGGTGCCGCCGTCCGGTGCGGGTTCCTCCCACGACGTCGCGTACGGGAACGCGCCTTCGTTGAGGCGTTCGGCGCCGTACAACGGCACCACGTCCGAGTAGCACATCGCGACGTACTGGCGGTTGCCACGCCAGTCGAGTCCCAGTTCACCGTTCGGCCCGATCGGCGCCTGCTGGATGCAGGCGGCCTTGGTGAACCAGCCGAAGGACAGGAACACCACGGCCAGGAGCAGCAGCACCCGCAGGGGGGTGAAGAAACGGGTGCGGCCGAGCAGGGCGTACCGGCCGACCGGCCCACCGATGGCGGTGGACAGGCGCGACACCATCGGATCGTTCCATCCGGGGGTGTCGCGCCAGTCCGCCGAGCGGAGGTCGGGTGCGAGCGGTGCCGGCGACACGACCCTCGTCTTCACGCCCGCCGGCCTGCCGGTCGCCTCCTTGTCGCTCACGGAGGCGAGGTTACCTGCCGGGTACTGCTCCGCCGGGTTGCTGCTGACCGGCCTGTCCGCCCGGATCCGGAACCGATTCCTCCACGGACGGTTCCGTTCCCTGCTCGTCGCCCGAATCCTCCTCGGTTCCGAAACCGGGGGAGTCCTCTTCCGGGGTCGTCTCCGTTTCCCGGCCGGGCCGCTGCGGGGTGGTGGTGGGCTGTTGCTGCGCCACCCCCGGCAGCTGAATGGTCACGCCCGGCAGGATCTCGACGTCGCGCGTCGTGATCTCGGGGATCTCCGGCAACGCCGGAATCGTGCGGCTCGTCTCCGGGGCCTTGGTGGTCGTCGGCACAGCGGTGACCTCGGCGGTGAAGGAGGGCACACCGGACACGCCGGCGATGGCGCCCGGAGTCGGGAACTTCTCGACGTCCGTGCCGTCGAGGGCACCGTCCATCGTCGCCTTCCAGATGTCGGACGGCAGACCGGAACCGTAGATCATGCCTCCCCAGCTGTTCTCGAGCGGAAGGCCCTGTTCGGTGCCGACCCACACCGCCGTCGACAACGACGGGGTGTACCCGACCATCCAGGCGTCCTTGTTGGAACCGGTGTCACCGAGCTGCGCGGTGCCCGTCTTCGCCGCCGACGGACGTCCGCCCGCGAGAGCGTGCCCGTTGGAGTACGCGGCGATCGGCTGCATGGCGGCGGTGGTGTTGTCGGCGACCGCGTCGTCGACGACCTTCTCACCGGTGGGTGAACCGCGGTCGAGCAGCACGCTGCCGTCGGCGGTGACGACCTTCTGCACGAAGTACGGCTGGTGGTAGGTGCCGGACGCGGCAAGGGTCGCGTATGCGGAGGCCATGTCGAGGACACGGGACTGGTACTGGCCGAGGACGATGCCGTAGTTCGGTCCGGCGCCGTCCGGTTCCGTGAGGGTTTCCCCGACACCGGGGATCTCCTTGGGGATGCCGAGCTTGTGCGCCATGTCCGCGATGGCCTGCGGACCGTTGTCCATCGACAGCATCATCCGGTAGAAGCTGGTGTTCAGCGACCGCTTCAACGCCTCGGCGATGGTGCACTGGCCGCACTGTTCACCCTCGACGTTGCCGATCTTGATGCCGTTCACGGTGAGCGGCCCGCTGTCGTATGTCGTCGACAGGGGCTTGCCCTGCTCCAGGTTCGCGGCCAGGCCGAACACCTTGAACGACGAACCGGTCTGCAGGCCGGACTGAGCGAAGTCGAACCCGATGCCGCTCTCGCCGCCGTAGTACGCGCGGACGGCACCGGTGCGCGGGTCGACGGACACTACGGCGGTGCGCAGTTCCTCCGGTTCGCCCTCCATCGTCGAGCGGACCGCGTCGAGCGCCGCTTCCTGTGCCTGCGGGTCGATGGTCGTGGTGATCTCGAGGCCCTCGGTGTTGAGGAGCTGCTCGTTGATGCCTTCCGCGGACAGCTCCTGCAGCACCTGGTTCTTCAGGAGTCCTTCGGGGCCCGAGGTTTCGTCGCCGTTGTCCAGTTCGGCGAGCGGCACGTACGCGGGGTACTTCATGCCGGCACGATCCTGGGCATTGAGGGTTCCGGCCGTCACCATGCCGTCGAGCACGTAGTTCCAGCGGGCCTCGGCACCCTCCGGGTTCTGCTCCGGGTCCAGCAGCGACGGCAGCTGGATCGACGACGCCAGCACCGCGCCTTCCTCGACGGTCAGCGCGCCGACCGGCTTGCCGAAGTAGGCGTTGGACGCCGCGGCGATGCCGTACGCACCGCGACCGAAGTAGATGGTGTTCAGATAGGCGGCGAGGATGTCGTCCTTCGACCACTGGTTGGCCATCTTCGACGACAGCACCAGCTCCTTCATCTTTCGGGTGAGCGTGCGCTCCGACCCGACGAGGGCGGTCTTGACGTACTGCTGGGTGATGGTCGAGCCACCACCCGCGCTCTCACGGCCGAGGATGTTGTCACGGGCCGCGCGCGCGAAGCCGGTGATCGAGAAGCCCGGGTTGGTGTAGAAGTCGCGGTCCTCGGCGGCGAGCACGGCGTTGCGGACGTGCTCGGGGATCTCGTCGAGCCGGACCTCGGTGCGGTTTCCTTCGGGCGGGATCACCTTCGTGATGACCGTCGAGCCGTCGGACGCGTAGATCGTGGCGACCTGATTGGTCTTGAGGTCGCCGGGCCTGGGCACGTCCTGGACGACGTAGGCGACCATGAACGTGAGAATCGGAATGATCAGGCCCAGCGCGACCGCCACGTAACCGATGCGCCGGACAGTGCGCCACCGGGACGACTTGCCGCCCTTACCGCCGCCGCTGCTACCGTCGCCGCCGCCGCGAGCGGTCGGAGGCGGAGTCGGCGGACGTCCACCCGGCGGAGTACCTGCGGGGCGTGACGGAGGCTGCCGGTTGGCGGCCACGGCCTGCCGGGCCTGGTCCTGCGGGATCCGTACGGTCGGGTCGGCCTGCGGCCGGGCCCCTTCCTGCGGGATCCGTACGGTCGGGTCGGCCTGCGGTCGGCCGCCGGCGAACTGCTGCGGACGCTGCTGCTGGGGCATGGGTCCGCTGCGCGGGTTCTGCTGGGGCATCGGTCCGCTACGCGGGTTCTGCTGCGGCATCGGTCCGCTGCGCGGGTTCTGCTGGGGCATGGGCCCGCTCCGTGGGGACTGCTGAGGCCCTTGCGGACGCTGAGGCCCCTGCGGATATCGGGGGCCCTGCGGCTGCTGCGGATTCCGGGGCATCGGGTTCCGCATCGGCGGCGGTCCCGGCGGGCCCCCGGCGCGCGGGCCGGGTTGCCCCGGCTGGCCCTGCTGACCCGGATGGGGCTGCGGAGGGTACGGCCGGCTCTGGCCGGGCTGCGGCGGCAGCGGCCGATCCTGGGCGGATCCCCCGACCGGTCCCGGTCCCGGGACCCGCTGCTGGCGCGGATCGGCAGGGCCGGTCCGGCGCGGCGGGGAGGACCGATCGACCTGTGGATCGTTGTCAGGGGAATTCACGTACTCATCTCCAACTGGTTGCGCGGACGCGGTACGACACGTCCTCGTTTCACGCCGGTGGGCACCCGACAACAACGTCGGGCCTCAACGGACAGCGTTACGTTCAGGCAGCGTTCGATCACGGGACCGGGCGTCCTCGTTCACTCGCTCGCGGTGCGACGGCTCTGCCCCGTCGACCGGCGTCGCGGCCGCGGCGGCGCAGGCTCGGCGCCGACGACATAGGACTGGACCAAATGGTTCCAACTGCAGGTGCGGCACACCTCGACCACGTGGACCGAGAACGCCTCCTGGCTGGCTGCCAGGCGGTCGAGTTCCTCGGTGGTGCGGGCGGACCCGGACACCTGGCCGAGTTTCTCGCCGAACACCCAGGAAACGAGTGTGAGCTGCTCTTTCCTGCAGATCGGGCAGACGACTTCGCTGCCCTTCCCGTGGAACTTCGCGGCACGCAGCAGGTAAGGACTGGCGTCGCAGACTTCCGCGACACCTCGTCGTCCCGAGTAGACCTCGGCGAGCAGCGACCGTCGCTGCAACGCGTAGTCCACCACCTGCCGCTGTGTTCGCACGCGTTCCAGAGTACGTGCGGGTCCTGTCGAAGTGGTCGGGGTGTGTGCTGCGTGACGGTTTCCCCGCGATCGTTCGGGACGAATTACTCTGCACCGGTGTCCACCCGACAGACGCCGCAGACCCGGGCCCGCGACATCGATCGCGTGAACACGTGTGCCCGGCTGGACCAGGCCTACGCCGACGGTCAGCTCGACGCATCCGAGCACCGCGAGTTCGTGGCCCGGGCCCAGTCCGCGAAGACACTGCGTGAACTCGCCGACCTGGTCCGCGACCTGCAACCACCGGTGGAATCCGTCGAGGTCGCCCCTCCCGCGGCCCCCTTGCGGCGTGGCCGGAAAACGGCCTGGGTCGTCGCGGCCGCAGCCGTCGCGGTCGCCGTTGCCGTCGTGGTGTCGAAGGGGAGCGATTCTCCCGAATCCGGATCGGCAGCGCCTGCGGGCGAGGTCGCGCCGGCCGACAGAGTCGCCGATCCCACAGGTCCGGCCGAATCGAACGCGGTCGAGCCCGTCGAACCGGTGCGCCCGCTGCAGCCCGGCGGTTTCCAGCGCGTCGTCGACAGCTACCGCGCGGGTTTCGGCGACACCATCGCGTACGAGGTCATCCTGTATCCGGAACGAGCGGCGGTGGGTCGTGCGCTGCCCGAGGCTCCCGACCGCATCGTGCCCTACACGTTCGAGGGTGACTGGGAGCGGACGAACGTGCCGGCGTCACCGCGTTTCCCCGGCTATCGCGATTTCGACGCCGCCTTGGTCGATGCCGCGGCCCTGGACGACCTGATCGCCCGGGCCCCGGGATTGCTGGGCGCGCCGGAGGGAATCGTCACCCACGTCATCGTCCGGGACGACGGCACGCCGACGACGAACATCTACGTCGACTACCGCAACGACCTCGGAAACGGGTATCTGAAGGCCGGTTTCGACGGATCCGTCCTGCGCGAATACCGCTGACTCCGCGGCCGGCGCGACCGCTCGATCTGTGCGACGACCGCGGCGCCAACCGTGTTGCCGCACGCCTCGAACAGGCCGGTCCACCGGCGCATGTGGCAAACCTATCGGCGCGGAGTATCGTCGTATATATCGGTGCGATATAGTTCCGCGTCGTATCAAGTCGGTTTTGTCGGATCGGGAGAGTCGAGGAGGTAACCCCTGTGCTCGAACTGGCAATCCTCGGGCTGCTTCTCGAGTCCCCGATGCACGGTTACGAGCTACGCAAACGTCTGACCGGACTACTGGGCGCCTTCCGCGCCTTCTCCTACGGTTCCCTCTATCCGACGCTGCGCCGCATGCAGGCGGACGGCCTCATCGAGGAGGACTCCGGAGTTCCCGGCACCGTCAGGCGGGCCCGTCGCGTGTACCAATTGACGGACGCCGGTCGGGAACGTTTCACCGAACTGGTTGCCGACACGGGACCGCAGAACTACACCGACGACGGATTCGGCGTGCACCTCGCCTTCTTCAGCCGCACTCCCGCCGAAGCGCGGATGCGGATTCTCGAGGGCAGGCGCCGCCAGGTCGAGGAGCGCAGAGAAGGGCTCCGCGACGCAATCGGACGGGCAAGCGGCACTCTCGACCGCTACACCCGTCAGCTCCACCAGCTCGGTCTCGAATCCAGCGAACGCGAAGTCCGCTGGCTCAACGAACTGATCGCCGCCGAGCAGTCGACAGCACCCAGCAAGAAAGAAGGAGAACCCGACCATGGGTGAGAACAACACCTCGGTGCGCGTGGCCATTGTGGGCGTGGGGAACTGTGCCTCGTCCCTGGTCCAGGGCGTGCAGTACTACAAGGACGCGGACGAGAGCTCCACCGTTCCCGGCCTGATGCATGTGAAGTTCGGTTCCTACCACGTGCGCGACGTCAAGTTCGTCGCCGCGTTCGACGTGGACGCCAAGAAGGTCGGTTTCGACCTGTCCGAGGCAATCCTGGCGTCGGAGAACAACACCATCAAGATCGCCGACGTCCCGCCGCTCGACGTCCCCGTCCAGCGCGGCCCCACCCTCGACGGCATCGGCAAGTACTACGCGCAGACCATCGAGCTGTCCGACGCCGAGCCCGTCGACGTCGTCCAGGCTCTCAAGGACGCGCAGGTGGATGTTCTCGTCTCCTACCTCCCGGTGGGCTCCGAGGAAGCCGACAAGTTCTACGCCCAGTGCGCCATCGACGCCGGGGTCGCGTTCGTCAACGCGCTGCCCGTGTTCATCGCTTCCGACCCGGAGTGGGCCGAGAAGTTCAAGGCGGCCGGTGTCCCGATCGTCGGTGACGACATCAAGAGCCAGGTCGGCGCGACCATCACCCACCGCGTGATGGCGAAGCTGTTCGAGGACCGCGGCGTCGTGCTGGATCGCACCTACCAGCTGAACGTCGGCGGCAACATGGACTTCAAGAACATGCTCGAGCGTGAGCGCCTGGAGTCGAAGAAGGTTTCCAAGACGCAGGCCGTGACCTCGAACCTCAACGGCCCGCTGGCCGGCAAGGTCCACGACCGCAACGTCCACATCGGCCCCTCGGACTACGTGGAGTGGCTCGACGACCGCAAGTGGGCGTACGTCCGCCTCGAGGGTCGCGCATTCGGTGACGCCCCGCTGAACCTCGAGTACAAGCTCGAGGTCTGGGACTCGCCGAACTCCGCCGGCATCATCATCGACGCCATCCGCGCCGCGAAGATCGCCAAGGACCGCGGCCTCGGTGGCCCGATCCTCCCGGCGTCGGCGTACCTGATGAAGTCCCCGCCGGTCCAGATGGCCGACGACAAGGCTCGCGCCGAGCTCGAGGCCTTCATCATCGAGGCCTGAGTTATCGAGGCCTGAGTTCGAATCTCACCCGACGGCGGTGGGTCGGTCCGGATTTCTCCGGGCGACCCACCGCCGTCGGCGTATGTAGGAAGATCCGGTCATGGACACCTGTTGGGCGGCACTGCAACTGATCGCACCCGCGTTCTGGCTCGGGTCGGTGTTCGCGATCTCGTTCCTCGAGGCGCCGTTGAAGTTCCGCGCGCCCGGCGTCACGATCCCGATCGGCCTGGGCATCGGGCGCCTGGTCTTCCGGGCGCTCAACCTCACCGAAGTGGTGGTCCTCGTGGTGCTGTGGATCGCGACCGTCGCCGCACCGACCGCCCCCGCCACGGCGATGTGGTGGCTGCTCGGGATCGCCACCGCGGTGCTGGTGATCCAGGTGGCCGGGGTGCGGCCGGCGCTGACGAAGCGGTCGGACCGGGTGCTGGAGGCCGGCACCGACCTGCCTCGTTCGAACGCCCACTATGTGTACGTCGCGCTGGAGGTGGTCAAGGTGGTTGCACTGGTTGCGTTGATCGCGGTGACCGCCGACGCGTTGCTGTCGTAACGACACCGAGCAGCGGCACCGTCGGATCAGAGGCGGGCAGAAGTGTATCCGTGCGCCTCGGCCACCTCGGCGGACAGCAGTTCCCCCCGGTGCGTCGAAAGGCCTTCCGCGAGCCCGGGATCCGACGCGACAGCTTCTTCCCAACCCTGGTCCGCGAGGGCCACGACATAGGGGAGCGTCGCGTTGGTGAGCGCGAAGGTGGAGGTGCGGGGGACCGCGCCCGGCATGTTGGCGACGCAGTAGAACACCGAGTCGTGTACCCGGTAGGTCGGCTCGTCGTGCGTCGTGGGCTTCGAGTCCTCGAAGCAACCGCCCTGGTCGATGGCGATGTCGACGAGCACCGATCCCGGCTTCATCCGGGACACCAGGTGGTTGGACACCAGCTTCGGAGCCTTCGCACCGGGCACGAGGACCGCGCCGATCACCAGATCCGCGTCGAGGACCGCCTGCTCGAGCTCCAGCGTGTTCGAGACGACGGTCTTGACCTGGCCGCCGTACAGGGCGTCGATCTCACGGAGCCGGGCGACGGACAGGTCGAGGACGGTGACGTCGGCGCGCATTCCGTGTGCGATCGCGATGGCGTTCTTGCCGGAGACACCGGCTCCGATGACGACGACCTTGGCCGGACGCACACCGGGAACACCGCCCATCAGGACGCCTCGGCCACCGCCCTGGGACATGAGGTGGTACGCACCGGCCTGCGGGGCCAGGCGGCCCGCAACCTCGCTCATCGGCGCGAGCAGGGGCAGCGAACCGTCTGCGGCCGTAACGGTTTCATAGGCGATGGAGGTGGTTCCCGAGTCGAGGAGCGCGTCGGTGCACTCCTTGGAGGCGGCGAGGTGCAGATAGGTGAACAGCACCTGGTCCCGGCGCAGACGCGAGTACTCCTCGGCGATGGGCTCCTTGACCTTCAGCAGCAGGTCGGCACCCTCCCAGACCTGGTCGGCGTCGGAAAGGATCTGTGCACCTGCGGCTTTGAAGTCCGCGTCGGCGAACGACGAACCGACACCGGCGTTGGTCTCGATGAGCACCTCGTGGCCGCGGTCGACCAGTTCGTGGACGCCGGCGGGGGTGATCGCCACCCGGTACTCGTGGTTCTTGATCTCGCGGGGGATACCTACTCGCATGTGAAGCTCCGATGGTGGGGTCGCGTCGACGACATCGCCGGACTGCGTGGGTTTGTCGGACTGAGGGGAGAGCGTCGGGGGAAGGTGATCGCTCACCGAAAATTCTGAAGAAACCGCAGAATCACCACAATAGATCCGAAGATAATTCTCTAGAATCGGGATATGGCTATCGACAATTCGAAGAACCGGGTCGTCGGGGCCGCTCGATCGAACGATGTTCAGCGGGGCGTCACGATCGACGCCGTCGACCGGATCATTCTCGACGAACTCTCACGGAATGCGCGGATACCCAACAATGCCCTGGCCGCGGCCGCCGGTATCGCCCCGTCGACCTGCCTGGGCCGCGTGCGGTCGCTCATCGATCGGGGAGTGATCCGCGGCTTCCACGCCGAAATCGATCCTGCGGCCCTGGGAAAGGACCTTCAGGCGATGATCGCGGTCCGTGTACAGCCCGGTGCACGCCGACATCTCGGGCAACTCGCCGAACAGCTCAACGATCTCGACGAAGTCCTGAACCTCTACTTCCTCGCGGGTGCCGACGACTATCTCATCCACGTCGCAACCTCGAACACGGACGGGCTGAGGCGCTTCGTTCTCCAGCACCTCAGCGCAAACCCCGCCGTCGCATCCACCGAGACCAGCCTGATCTTCGAGCACGTACGGCCGAGCCCCCGATCGGAGAACTCCCTGTCACCCGACGCGCCGGGGCGGTGACGGGATCGATCGGATCCCTTCACCGCCCCGGGTGGTCTTCTCCGACG
The DNA here is from genome assembly GCF_048897285.1 of Rhodococcus sp. O3. Taxonomy (NCBI): domain Bacteria; kingdom Bacillati; phylum Actinomycetota; class Actinomycetes; order Mycobacteriales; family Nocardiaceae; genus Rhodococcus; species Rhodococcus sp. O3. Next base: position 30,562 of record NZ_JBMBTE010000007.1, on the reverse strand, counting down.
GACTCGTCAGGCCATGCGCCGCACGACCGCCAGCGGCAGCACCTTCATCGCGTAGGCGATCGGCGTCCACGGCCACGCCGGGACATACGCCTTGTTCGGTTCCTTCTCGATGGCCGCAGCCAGTGCCCGGCAACCGGTTTCGGTGTCGACGATGAACGGCACCTTCTTCACCTTCTCGTTGATCTCCGACCGGATGAAGCCGGGGAAGATCGTGCTGACGTCGATACCGGTCTGCGCGAGGTCCGCGCGCATGCCTTCGCCGAGCGACGCCACCGCCGCCTTCGACGCCGCGTAGGTGGTGAGGTTGCGGGGCATGCCGCGCACAGCGCTCACCGACGAGATGAGCACCAGGTGGCCGGCATTGCGCGGCCGGAACAGCTCGAGCGCCGCCTCACTCTGCGCCAGCGCTCCCAGGAAGTTCGTGCGGGCGGTCGCGACGTTCGCGTGGAAGTAGCCCGTGCCCAACGGCTGTCCCTTGCCGAGACCGGCGTTGACGACGATCCGGTCCAGACCGCCGAGCTCGTCGTCGAGCTCCCGGAAGACGCGGAAGACGTCGTCGTGCACGTCCACGTCGAGCGTGCGGACCGCGACGGTGATCTGCGGGTGTGCGGCGAGCAGTTCGTCGCGCAGTTCCTCGAGCCTCTCGGTGCGGCGGGCGGCGAGCGCGAGATTGCGTCCGCGCGCGGCGAATTCACGTGCCATGCCGCGACCGAGCCCCGAGCTGGCGCCCGTGATGAGGATGTTCCTGCGTGTCGTGGACTTGCCCACTTACTTCCCCTCCGCCTTGTCGATCAGTTCGTTGCAGCGAGCGTCCAGGTAGCCCACGATCATCCAGAAGTTCTCGAACATCGGGTTGGTCGTCTGCCCGTGATGGAACCGGTAGTAGATCTGCTGGGCGATCACCGCGAGCCGGAACACCCCGAACACCTCGTAGAAGCTCCAGTTGTCGATCGGCAGACCGGTTCGCTCCCCGTAGTATTCGACGATCTCGCGGCGGGTGAGCATGCCCGGCAGATCCGTCGGTTGCAGCTTGGTGGCGAGCATCATCGGTTCGTCGTCGGCCTGTACCCAGTACGCGAGGGTCGACCCGAGATCCATCAGCGGATCGCCGACCGTGGCGAGCTCCCAGTCGAGCACGGCGCGCGGCGTCAGATCGTCGCCGAGGACGATGTTGTCGAGTTTGAAATCGCCGTGGATCACCCGGGAAGCGACATCGGCGGGCTGGTTGTCCGCGAGCCACGTGGTCACGCGCGCGAAGTCGGGGACGTTGTCGGTGCGGGCAGCGGCGAACCGCTTGGTCCATCCCTCGACCTGGCGTGCCACATAGCCCGAGCCGTGGCTCAATTCGACGAGACCGGACGCTTCGGTGTCGACGCCGTGCAGCTCGATGAGCAGGTCGATCACGCGCAGGCACAGCTCCCGCGTCTTCTCCGGGGTGAGCCCGAGATCCTCGGCCGACGATCCCGGGCGCAGGATGGTGCCTTCGACCCGCTCCATGACGTAGAAGTCGCTGCCCAGCACCGACGGATCGGTGCACAGCCCGATCATCTTCGGCACGTGCGGATAGACGGGGGCGAGCAACGATTGGATGCGGTACTCCCGGACCATGTCGTGCCCGGACTTCGGCTTGGTGCCGGACGGTGGACGTCGCAGCACCAGGTCGCGATCGGGGTAACGCAGAAGGTAGGTGAGATTCGATGCGCCACCGGCGAATTGACGTACCTCGGGCACACCGGTGATTCCGGCGTGCTCGGTGAGCCACGCGGCGACCGCGGCGACGTCGAAGCTGTCCTCGTCGCGGACGGGCCGGGCGTTGTCGGGAAGGCTGCTCACGGGGTTCCCTTCAGTTGTACTTGCCGAGTTCGAATCGGGCCACGAGACCCTGGTGCACCTCGTCCGGTCCGTCCGCGAGCCGCAGTGCCCGCGCGGCCGTCCAGGCGCCGGCGAGCGGGAAATCCTCGGAAAGCCCTGCACCCCCGTGGATCTGGATGGCGAAGTCGACGATCTGCTGGACGACGCGTGGGGTGGCGACCTTGATCTCGGACACCGCCGACCGGGCTCCGGCCAATCCCTGGGTGTCGAGCAGCCACGCGGTGTGCAGGACGAGCAGCCGCAGCTGATTGATGGCGATACGGGCGTCGGCGATGCGTTCGCGGTTGCCGCCGAGGTTGACCAGCGGCTTGCCGAAGGAGACCCGCTCGAGGCCGCGACGGCAGGCGAGTTCGAGGGTGCGTTCGGCGAGGCCGATCAGGCGCATGCAGTGGTGGATGCGGCCGGGCCCGAGGCGGCCCTGCGCGATCTCGAATCCGCGGCCGGGTCCGGCAATGATCGCGTCCAGCGGCAGGCGCACGTCGGTGAACGACACCTCGCCGTGGCCGCTCGGCTCGTCGTAGAAGCCCATCGTGGACAGCATCCGCTCGACCTTCACACCGGGGGTGTCGATCGGCACGAGCACCATCGAATGCCGTTGGTACTTGTGGGCTTCCGGGTCGGTGAGACCCATGAAGATCAGGACCTTGCAGTCCGGGTGGCCGACACCGGTGCTCCACCACTTGCGTCCGTTGAGGACGACCTCGTCGCCCTCGACGACCGCGGTCGCGGCCATGTTGGTGGCGTCCGACGAGGCGACGTCGGGTTCGGTCATGCAGAACGCGGAGCGGATCTCGCCGTCGAGCAGCGGGCGCAGCCAGCGGTCCTTCTGCTCGGCGCTGCCGTAGTGGTAGAGGACCTCCATGTTCCCGGTGTCGGGGGCGGAACAGTTGAAGACCGCGGACGCGAACTGGGAGCGGCCCATCTCCTCGGCGAGCGAAGCGTATTCGACGTTCGACAGCCCGGCACCGAGCTCGGCGTCCGGGAGGAACAGATTCCACAGCCCCTGTTCCCTGGCCTTGCGCTGCAGCTCCCGGAATTCGGGCGGCACCGACCACGTGGCCGCCCCGGAGCTGTCGCCGCGCTGCGCGAACGGTTCGACGCGCGCCGCGTGCATCCGCTGTTCGAACGGTTCGACCTCGGTTGCGATGAAGGTTCGCAACCGTTCGAGGTAGTCGCGGGAACGTTCCGACTGTGCGAAATCCATAGGTTCCTCCGTCGAGCTCTAAATGAGCAATGCTCAGTTAGAGTATCGGGGTGACCCCAGCACGACAAGCACCACCGCAGCCCGCACCCCGGCGGCGACTGCCTCCGGAGGAACGCAAACGGCAACTCGTGGCCATCGGCCTGCAGGAACTCGCCACGCGTCCCATCCACGCGCTGTCCGTCGACCGGGTCGCCGAGATCGCCGGCATCTCCCGCGGACTGCTCTTCCGCTACTTCCCGACCAAGCAGGACTACTACGCCGCGGTCGTCGGTGCGGCCGCCCGCCGCCTGCTCCGCGCCGCGGTACCCGACCCCGGTGACGACGACCCGCTGCGCGGTGTGGTGCGGGCGTTCGTCTCGTTCATCGACCGGCACGGCCGGAACTACCAGATGCTGTTCCACGGAGCCGGATTCGGTTACGACCCGCAGATCCGGGAGATCCACGAGAACGTCAAGAACACCATGGCCGCCCGGATCCTCGACGCCACCGGCACCGAGCCGAGCACCGCCACCACCATGAAGGTGTGCGGCTGGTGGTCGATGGTCGAGTCGGTCGCGATCGACCGCACCACCGAACCGTCGGTCACGGTCGACGACGTCGTCGACTTCGCCCTCCGCACGCTGCCGGTGATTCTGACCTGAAGGAGCGTCCAGGTCGCCGTGGTGGCGACCTGGACGCTCGAGCCGACCCGAAGAATGCCACGCACTGGTCGACGCGGGCGATGGCGCAGGAGGAGATGGGTCTGTCTCCGTCGACGGTCTCGCGGATCCGGGGGGCCTTCGGTTTGCAGATGAGAGCGAATCCTCAGTCGGCCCGATCACCCGAGACGGTGGTCTGCGGCGTTTCGAGCCGCGAGGCCGCATCGACGTGCATCGCCCGGGCCAGCGCCGCCTCCTCGGGCGGAGCGGGGCGTGCACCACTGCGCCGGCGCAGGTATCGAGTCTTGAGGTGGTAGGCGGCGACGATGACCGCGAATGCGATCAGCGACTGCACCAGTTCGGCGCGGGCGCCGGTGAACCACATACCGCCCAGAATCGTGACGATGACGATCGTGACAACGACAGGCAGGACGGGATAGAGCCACACCCGGAACTGCAGGACCTCGGGGGAAATGCGCTCCCAGCGGCGGCGCAGCACCAGTTCGGACAGACAGATCATGATGTACACGAACAGGCAGATCGCACCGGACGACGTGACCAGGTACAAGAAGATCGTGTCGGGCCAGACATAGGCGGCAACGATGCACACGTATCCGACGAACGTGCACGACAGCACGCCCTTCAGCGGGACGCCTCGGGAGTTGACGGCCGTCATCCATGCGGGTGCGTCGCGGTGAGCGCCGAGCACGAACAGCATGCGCGACGCAGTGTAGAGCCCGGAGTTCAGGCACGAGAGCACGGCGACCAGCACCACGAAGTTGAGGATCTCGGCCGCGCCGGGGATGCCCAGGACCTCGAGTGCAGACACGAACGGGGATTCACCGACGACGTAGCTGTCCCACGGCAGCATGGTGACGAGCAGGAACGTCGCGCCGACGAAGAAGCCGAGGATCCGGAACACGACGGTGCTGGTGGCGCGGCGGATCGCCGCGGCCGGCTCCTTCGACTCGGCCGCGGCGATCGTGACCAGCTCGGCTCCGGTCATCGAGAAGATGACGGCGACCACCCCTACCATGACCGGAGTGAAGCCGTTCGGCAGGAAGCCGCCGTGCGCGGTCAGGTGGCTGAACGACAAGTCGGCCCCTGGCCAGACACCCAGCACGTAGAGACCGGCCAGGACGAGGAACGCGATGATCACCGCGACTTTGATTCCGGCGAACCAGTACTCGGCCTCGCCGAAGTTGCCGACCGACAACAGGTTCACCACCGTCATGATCAACAGTAGACCGGCCGCCATCAGCCACAACGGAACACCGGGGAACCAGCGGCCGAGCAGTGTAGCCCCGACTACGGCCTCGATTCCGACGACGACCACCCAGAAGTACCAGAACAGCCAGCCTGTGGCGAAGCCCGCCCAGTTGCCCATGGCGTCGCGGGCGTACTCGGTGAACGAGCCGGTGCAAGGCTTGGCGACGGCCATCTCCCCGAGCATCCGCATGACGAGGAAGACGATGAGCCCGCAGATCAGGCAGGTGAGGATAGCGCCGGGGCCGGCCTGGCCGATGATCGCGCTGATGCCCACAAAGAATCCCGCGCCGATCACCCCGCCCATGGACAGCATGGTGAGATGACGCCTCTTCAGCGCGTGACCCAGGGTGTCGGACCTCTCGGCCGGTGAATCGGTGTGCACGGCACTCCCTTCGAGACCTGGTGTGCGGTGCCGTCGGGTGCTGGTTCCCGCGTTCCGGCGGCACTGTCGCTCGGATGGGAGAACCCTACGACCGCGATGTGACCCACGACATGTCCGTAATGTACATGGATCGGAGTCACACTCGCCGCCGAGGCGATTGCCGTCGGAGTCAGACAGGCTGCGCCTCGTCCGGCGCCACCTCGGGTTCCTCCGGCGTTTCAGGTTCCGACGACGCACGACCCGCCGCGCGTGCACGCGGGGTGAGCAGTACGTAACTGCCCGCCGCCAGCAGCACCGTCACCACCGGGGCGAGCTGCGCCCATGTGGTGCTCACTTCCTGCACGGTGAGCAGGATGCCCGCGACCGAGGAGATCAGCCACGCCAGCGCCCCGCCGGAAGCAGTGCGGGGCATGACACGACCACGATCGCGCAGCACGTAGACCACCGCGATCGCCACCCACGCGGTGATCAGCACGCCCTGCCAGGCGAGGGCCTGCAGCAGGTACCCCAGCACGTCGGTGAGCATGAGCAGATAGGCGAGCACCGCGGTGACCACCACCCACGCTGCCCGCGGTACGTCGAGGCGCAGTGCCCGCCGGACGAACACCTGCAGATTGGTGGAGGCAAGGTAGAAGTTGGCCGAGTTGATGCGGGTCTGGGACACGATGATCAGCAACACCCCGGCGAAGCCGAGGGAACCGACGACAGCCTCTACCACACCGGTCTCGGTTCCGGCGATGTCCCACGCTCCGAGCAGATAGAGGCCGACAAGTCCGTTGACGCCGAAGGTCAGCGCGTAGAACACCCAACCGAAGGTGACGGTGCCGTGGAATCCGGCGTCGGTGCGGCGTCCGAGCCTGGCGTAGTCGAAGGTGTACATCATCAGCACCCAGACGCCCATGTAGACGAGATAGACGGTGAGCCATCCCGGAAGCGGACCCGATGCCACCGTGGTGGTCAGCCACCCGGTGGGGTACCCCCGTTTCACGGTCGCTGCCACCACGACGGCCACCATGCCGACAACGTAGAACGGCAGCAGGATCCCGTTGAGCTTGTCGAGCCACGCAGCGACGCCCCCGATCACCACGGGGATCATGTAGACCGTGCACAGCAGGTACCACAGCCTGATGTCGCCGCCGAAGTACTCCTGCAGCGCCACGGCGACGATGGATCCTTCGAACACCCCGTAGTAGAGCGCGGTGGCGGCGAACAGTGCCGGAGCAAGCAGTGAGCCGACCGCACCGAACATGCGCCGGGACAGCAGCTCGACGGAAAGTCCGGTGTGGATCGCATAGCGGGAGAGCAGCAGATTGATGACGCCGAAGGTGCCGATGGAGGCGGCCATCCCGACCAGGGTTGCCGGCACCCCGACCGCGCCGGCCGAGGCGACGGCGACGTAGAGCCAGAACATGGCGCTGAACATGGCCCACCAGGCCATCGTCAGCGACCATCGGGACAGCCGGCCGGATTCGGGCAAATGTTCGTATTCCACGAAGGAATCGGGGGCGGAGTCGGTGACATGATCGGACAAAGGGTCGCCTCTCGAGGGGGGAATCCGAACCGGCGCAGGGCCCATGACCGCGCAGCACGGGAGGTTCGGCAGGGGTCTTCGGGGGAGGGAAAGCGGAAACCGATGTGGGGCAGCGGAATCGCTGCCCCACATCGTATTCACGACCAGTGCGCGACGGACCGGGTCCGCAGCAGATCGCGGAACTGTGCGGTGGTGGTGGGCAGCAGCTCGCCGGTGCCCCAGTCGACGATCACGCCGTAACGGCGCACGAGGTCGAGCATGGACAGCTCACCGTTGCGGTAGCGGAGGGCGACGGATTCGGGGTCCTCGTCGAGCCAGCCCCGGCGTGACGTGCGGATCTTCGTGCGGAGCTGATCGGTGGCGTCGTCGTCGAGTTCGTAGCGGTCGATCTCGGGATCTACGGGCACGACGACGACGCCGTAGTCCAGCGCGGCACGCTCGACGGAGACGTAGCCGTCGATCACGTCCTCGAGCACGGCCTCCGGGTCCCGCCGCAGCGGATCCCCGTAGCCCCCGCCACCCGCGGACGGCCGCTCGAACGAATCTCCGGACTGAACCGGAACATTCGAGAACACGGACCCGAGGAAACGCTCTTCGGGGGTGCCGCGGTTGAGCCAGACACCGTGCGGGATGGAGGGTAGACCACCCTCGATACCCCAGGTGACCGACCGGGAACGGTCACAGCAGTACGACATCACGCTGTTGTCGCTGTCGGTGAGGACACCGCCCTTGGACAGGCCGCACCCTCCACGGTATTCGCCGGGCCCTCCGGAATCGGTGATGATGGCGTGCTCGGTGGTGAGTACGGGGGTGAGGCGCTCCTGTCCCTCGCACGGCTGAACGGCCAGGCCGATGCCGAAAACCGGTGCGGTGGCGCTCGATCCGTCCTTCGAGCTGCGACCTCCCCAGCCGCCGGCCATCCAGTCGTACCACATGAAGAACGGCCGCTCCTCGGTGCGGGCGTCGCGACCGCCGACCAGCAGGTATTCGAGGTTGAACGAACAGGCGATGGCCCGCGAGGGCACGACCTTCGACCACAGTTCGAAGATCGCGTTCATGATCTTCTCGTAGGGGCCGGAGCAGAACCCGGTCACTGCGTGTGGCCAGCCTGCGTTGACGACGGTGCCCTCCGGCCCCAGGTCGGTGCGAATCGCGTTGTACAGGCCCGAGTTCAGCGGCACGTCGGGGAAGAAGGACTTGGTGCCCGCCACGATTCCGGAGAACGCGGTGCCGTAGCCACTGTTGAGGAAGCTGGCCACGGCGGGCGCGCTGCCGGTCAGGTCGTAGCTGAGTTGGTCGCCCTCGATCGTCATGGTGACGCGGATCGGGACGAGACCTTCGGGACGCGCCGGATCGGAGTCGAGGTAGTCCTCGGTGGTCCAGGTGCCGTCCGGCAGGTCGGCGACCCGGCTGCGCACGATCCGCTCCACGTAGTCCTGAACCTCGCGCATCGCGTCGGTCACCGTGTTGCGACCGTACTTGTCTACGAGCCTTTGGATTTCGCGTTCACACACCCCGGTCGCCTCGGCCTGGGCGTGCAGATCGCCCATGCTGATCTCCGGAGACCGGGTGTTCGCGACGAGCAGTTTTGCGACGTCGGCGAGGAAGCGGCCCTCGTGCCACACCCGCACGGGGGTAATCCGCAGACCCTCACCGAAATGCTCGGTGGCGGTCACGTCGAACGATCCCGGCACACTGCCGCCGATGTCGGCCCAGTGTCCCTTGTTCTGTGCGAAGGCGAGGAGGACACCGTCCGCGAAGATGGGCCGGACAAAGCTGACGTCGTTGAGGTGGGTGCCGCCCCGATAGGGGTCGTTGACCATGAAGATGTCGCCGGGGTTGATGTCGGAGCCGAATTCCTCCAGCACGGCCTTGCATTGGAAGTGGAGGGTGCCGACGTGGACGGCGATGTCCTGGCTGCCCTGCATCACGGTATTGCCCTCGGCGTCGCAGAGCGCGGAGGAGAAGTCCCGCGAGTAGATGACGAACGAGTAGCAGGTGCGCAGGATCTGCTCGGACATCAGGTCGACCGAGGTGGCGAACGCGTTCTTGAGGACCTCGAACGTGACCGGATCGAGGGTGGGGGACGTGGTGGTCATCGGGACTCCTGGATGTCGATGCGGATGTTCGCCCACTCGTCGATGGTGGCGGTGGTCCCAGGGGGGACGACGGTGGTGGAATCGAGCTGGGTGATCACGGCGGGGCCGGGAATGCACGCCCCGAACTCCAGTGCGTCGCGGTCGAAGACGGGCGTGTCGACCCGGCCGCGCTCCTCGTCGAAGTAGACGCTGCGCCGTTCCACGGGCACCGGCTCGGTTGTGCTGGGTTCGGAGGTTCGTGGGAAGTTCGGTTTCGGCGTCGTGCCGACCGCGCGCAGGCCGATCTGGTAGATCTCCACGGGCGTGTCGTCGCGCCGGAACGAGTAGTCCCGCTCGTGTTCCTCGTGGAATCGTTCGACGGCCTCCGCGAGAAAGTCGGGTCCGCTGCCGGCGGTGACGGTGAGCGACCGCCACTGCCCCGCGTAGCGCATGCTGATGTGACGGTCGAGCACCATACGGTCGGGTGCGACCCCCTCATGGCGCAAACGTTGCGTGCCCTCCTGCTCGAGGCGCAGGAACTCGCGTTCGAGTGCGGTCGTATCGATCTCGTCGACGCGGCCCTGGAACATCGCCGACAGGTCGTGCCGGATGTCGACGAGCAGACAGCCCTGCGCCGAGGTGATACCCGGGTGGGGTGGCACCACAACGGTCGGAATGGACAGTTCCTTCGCCAGGGCCGCACCGTGCAGGGCGCCCGCGCCGCCACAGACAACGAGGACGAAGTCACGCGGATCGTAGCCACGACGAATCGACAACAGCCGCACGGCATCCGCCATATTGGCATTGGCCACCTGGAGGATGTTGCTTGCCGCGGTGTCGGCGTCCAGGCCCAGCGGTCCGGCCACGCTCTGCTTGATCGCGTTCTCCGCGGCCGCCACGTCCAGGGTGAGGCCGCCGCCGATGAGAGCGGTGCCCAGTCGGCCGAGCAGCACGTTCGCGTCGGTGTTCGTCGGCTCGGAGCCGCCGCGCAGGTAGCAGGCAGGGCCGGGGGAGGCGCCGGCGGACTGCGGCCCGTTGCGCAGCGAGCCTGCCTCGTCGAGCCAAGCCAGCGATCCGCCACCCGCACCGATCGTGAGCACCTCGATGCTGGGGAAGGAGATGGGGAAGCCGTACTCGACCTGCCACTGCTTGGTGGTGCGGACCTCGCCGTCGTAGACGAGCGAGATGTCGGTGCTGGTGCCGCCCATGTCCAGGCCGATCGCGTTGGGGTATCCGCAGCGGGTCGCGATATCGGCCACGGCGATCGCTCCGGCAGCGATGCCGGAAGCGGCGAGCCGGACGGGGAACTTCTCCACCATTGCGGGTGTCATGGAACCGCCGCCGGAATGAAGCAGGAGGAGGTCGCCGCCGTACCCGTCGGCGCGTAGCTGCGCTTCGAGCCGGTTGACGTATCCGCTGACCAGCGGTGCAAGCACGGCGTTCGCGACAGTGGTGGAGGCGCGGTCGTACTCGAAGATTTCGGGGAGGATCTCGCTCGAGGTCGAGACCGTCACGTCGGGAAGCTCGGCCTCGAGCAGGGCCCGCACGCGTTGTTCGTGGGTGTTGTTGACGTAGCTGTTGATCAGGCAGACCGCGACGGTCTTGATGTTCTTGCGGCGAAGGATTCGGGCCAGCTCGCGGACTTCGGACTCGTCGAGCGGTGTGACGACTTCGCCGGCATAGTCGATGCGCTCGGTGACCTCGTACCGGTCCCGGCGACGGATGTAGGGGGTACCGACGTCGACGTACGTGTCCCACAGTTCGTCCTTGGTGCCGTCGCGGATCTCGAGCACGTCGCGGAACCCGCGGGTGGTCACCAGAGCCGCGGGTGGGAACCTACGGGTGATGAGCGCATTGGTCGCGACCGTGGTGCCGTGGGAGAACAGTGTCACGTCGGTCAGATCGATGCCTGCTGTGCGCACACCGTCGATCACGGCTCGCATCGGGTCATCGGGGGTCGAGGGGACCTTCGCGATGCGGGTGGTGGAGGCGCTCTCATCGAAGATGCACACGTCCGTGAAGGTGCCGCCGACGTCCACGGCGACGCGCAGATGGGGATTGCGAGATGTGATCATCGTCATACTCCTGTTTCGGGTGGACTCAGTATTCGGCCTGGTCGGCGGGCCATCAATTGGAGAAAGTGAATCGACTTTCCAGAATCGTTGGAGATTCTCACACCGGAGAGGGAAGATGTCGGGCATGCTTCCGGACCGTTTCCGGCTCGTCGATCTGCTGCTCGAACCCGATTTCGGGCTCCGGCTGGTGACCGACGCCGACCCCAACGTGGGAATTACCGGTGCGCACCCGATCGAGATCGAGAACCCCACCCGCTGGCTGCGCCCGGGTTCAATGATGCTCACCACCGGCTCGCGCTTTCCCGCCCTCGAGCACCCGCAGCAGGCCTGCCGTGAGCTGATCCGCGAACTCGTCGGGTCCGGCATCGCCGCACTCGGTTACGGCGTCGGAGTGATCACCGACGACATTCCCCGGTCCCTGCTCGACGAGGCCGAACGCCATCGGTTCGCCGTGGTGGCGGTCCCACCGGAACTGCCCTTCATGGAAGTGGTCGGACGCGTCAATACGGCCGTGCAGGCGCAGGACTCGATGCTGCTGCGGCGTACGCTGCAGATGCAGAACCACCTGCTCGAGGCGATGACAGCCGAGGCTCCGGAGACAGACCTCGTCGCCCGCCTCGCAGGGCTGCTCCGCAGCAGCGTGGTCCTCTACAACGAGGTGGGCGATGTCGTGGCCTCGGCCGGCGGCGCGCCTGTGCATCTGATCCGTAATCAATTACGCGGCCGGGACGGGCGACTGCGGTTCCGGGTGGGCCGCTGGTCGGTCAGCGCGCACTCGATCTCGCCGGGCGACCAGCACTACTGGCTGGCCCTCGCCTCCAAGAGCAACGAACTCGCCGACCCGCTCACCGCACCCGCGGTCGAGGTATCGCTGCGACTGCTCAACACAATCGAACGCACCCGCCAGCGCGCCACCGTCGAGAACCGCGCGCGGCACGCCGCGCTGGTGAGGGCACTGACCTCGGGTGACCCCACGGATGCCGACACCGTCCTGGACCAGCTCGAGATGCTCCGGTTCGGTCCTGAGCCGGACATGCGGATGCTGGTTCTGTCCGCCCGCCCCGACTACGACAACCGCCGATGGGTGTTCCGCGCCAATTCACTGCTCGACGCCGTCGAAGCGGACGTGTCCGGGCTGGCGCGTGACATCGGGCTGACCCTGCTGCTCGCCCGGGACGACGGCGGCCTCGTCGGAGTCGTTCCGGCTCGGGCGGAGGCCTTCGACTCCTGGTCCGCCAACCTCCCGGAGGGATTGACATGCGGCGTGAGCGAACCCTTCAGCGATCCCGCGCGCGGACCCGGCAAACTACGTGAGGCACGCTGGGCGCGACGGGCCGCCGAGCGGCTGGGTAAGATCGCGCAGCGCTTCGAGGACGTCGGTCTCGCCGACTGGCTGTTGGCGGGCCGTACCCCGGAGGCAACCCTCCTCCGCGCTACCGCAGTTCTGGCACCCCTGCTCGACGGCCACGACGACCTGATCGATTTCCTCGTGCTGCACCTGGCCCGGGAACTGGACGTCGGGCGCACGGCACGAGAGTTGAACCTGCATCCGAATACCGTGCGGCACAGGGTAAAACGTGTCGAGGATCTGCTGGGCCGGTCCCTGCGCTCGCCCCGCGACGTCACAGACATCCAGCTGGCACTCGAAGTACTAGCCGAACGCCCCACCGCCTAGCTGCCCGGCGCGGGAAAGGAACACCATCATGGCCATCACCGTGCGTCGACTCACGGCGCTGCCGGAGCTGGGACTCACCCTCGTTGCCGGCCGCGAGGGAGCCGACCGAGTCATCGAATGGGCGCATCCGATCGAGCTTCCCGATCCCACCCCGTGGTTGTCCGGGGGAGAACTCGTCATGACCACCGGGTTGGAGATCGGTGCCGCCGCCGACGACCAGTTCGCCTACCTCCAAGGCCTGGTCGCTGCCGGCTGCGTGGCACTGGCGTTCGACACCGGTACCCGGTTCGACAGAGTGCCGGACGGTCTTCGGGCGGCCGGTGACGCACTCGGGTTCCCGGTACTTGCCGTGCCCGCTTCCACCCCCTTCATTGCCATCACCCGCGCAGTCATCGACGAACTGACAGCCGATCAGGTTCGATCGGTGCAGCGCGTCGTCGATCAACAGGAGCGACTGGCCCGCGCCACCCTGCGTGGGGGAGTGCCCGCGGTTGTGACCGCGCTCGGCCAGGCGCTCGCCGGCGTCGTCGCCGTCGTCGACCCTGATGATCGTGTCCTCGCCGAATACGGTTCGGACACGACGCGGGCGATCGGGCACGCCCGCGCAGTATCGGAGTCGGCCTCTCGAGCGCCGCGACGCCGGCAGATGAGCAAGGTGCTGGTGGACGACGGGGACCACTACACCGTTCAGAGCATCGCGGCCGCACCGGACGTCTACGGATACCTTGCCGTCGGCACCGCGGAACCGCTCCCGCCGGCCGACCGCTTGCTCCTCGCCCACGCGGTGTCGCTGATCTCCATCGAACTCGGGAAGCCCGCGAAGGTGCAGAGCGCGGAGCAGAGGCTGCGGTCCGCCGTCACCCGGACACTCTTCGACACACCCGAACGTATGGACGCCGGCCTGCTCCGATACTTCGGATTCGAACCGACCGACACGGTCGCGGTCGCCGTGCTGACCGAGGTCGGTCCGCTGCTGCCGGCGGAACGGCAGGTCGGCGCGGCCCTCGCCGCGGAGGCGGTCCCTTATCTGGCGGCCTCGGTCGATGCGGATGTCGCGGTGGTGCTGCCGGCCGGCCGTGCGCGAGAGATCGCGACCCGGATCCAGGACCGGGTCCGGGCGCAGCTCGGCCGGAGGGTCCGGTGCGGACTGGGTGGGCCATGCGTCGTGCTGGATGCGAACACCAGCGTGCGTCAAGCTCTCTCGGCGGCACGGGCGGTGCGGGACGGAGGGACGGCACCGGTGGTGTTCGCTGAGCTGGGCACCTTCTCCGTGTTGCTGGGCATGCAGGATCCCGATGCCCTACAGGCCATCTCCCGAGCCGGCCTCGAAGCACTCGATGCCTATGACGAGAAGCGTGGGGGGAGTGGGCGACTGGTCGAGACTTTGGCCGCGTACCTCGAGCACAACGCTCAGGCCGAGAGCACCGCCGTAGCGCTGGGCATCCACCGGCACACCCTGCGGAACCGGCTCGCCCGGATCGCCGAACTGACGGGCCGCGACCTCGACTCGATCCACACCCGGGTGGAGTGGTGGCTGGCCGTCAAGGCTCGGGAGATGCTCGATGGTCGAGGGGGACAGGCGCCGACGGTCAGGTGAATCCCGCCGCCCCTGGGACGGTCCGCCCCCTGACTGTGCCGGACAAGACGGCTCGACCCGTGGTCGCACATCTTGGGCCGACGTAGTCGACGATCATCGATCGTTTGCGGTCGAAGTCTGGCTGCCACGAGAAGGCCGACCTCACAACGCGTCCCGTCCGCACGACCCCCGCGCATTGCAAAGTTATGGCAGACGAATAGATTTCGTCTGGAATCGACCGGGAGATGTTCTGTCGTCCGTACGACGCCCGTCCCGTCACGGCAGGACGCGACGGGACGGGCCCTCCTCCATTCCCGCCGGTCAGTCCGCGGTTCCGCCCAGGGGTGGCGGAGCCGATCGATACCGGACCGGAGTCCTGGAGAAGCTCAACGGGTTTCCGACCTGTGGAGTAGCGCTTCCCGGCACGGACACAACGGCGTCGAGACCGAGACGTCGAGCGAATTCGAAGGCCTCGGCAATGTTGTTGATGGGCCCGGCCGGGACACCCACGCGGGAGAGCTCGTCGTACCAGTAGTCTGCCCCGGCCGTCGTGAGGATCGAGGTGATCTCTCCGCGCAGTTCCTCGCGGTGGGCGACACGCGACGGGTTGCTGCTGAACCGCGGGTCGGTGGCCAATTCCGGCGCGCCTATCGTCTCGGCGAACCGGGTGAACTGCTTGTCGTTTCCCACTGCCAGCGCCAGCGGCCGGTCCTTGGTCGGGAGCACCTCGTACGGGGCGATGCTCGGATGCCGGTTTCCGAGGATACCGGGCACCACCCCGGCGCCGAGGTACGCCGATCCCTGATTGACGAGTGACGACAGAAGCACGGCAAGAAGATTGGTTTCGACACGCTGCCCCTCGCCGGTACGCTCCCGGTGGTGCAGCGCAGCGAGGACCCCGGCGAGCGCGTGCAGACCCGTGAGTACGTCGACGACCGCGACGCCCACCGTCGTCGGCGTGCCGGCCTCGGGCCCGGTGATGCTCATAAGCCCTCCGGCGGCCTGCACGAGCAGATCGTAGCCCGGTAGGGCCGCTCCGTCCCCGCTCCCGAATCCGGTGACGGAACAGTAGATCAGACCCGGGTTGACGTCGAGCAGGTCGTCGTAGCCCAGGCCGAGCCGCTCCATGGTGCCCGCCCGGAAGTTCTCGACCACGATGTCCGCGCGCGCGACGAGTCGCAGGGCTTCGGCCCGGCCCTGCTCCGACGCGAGGTCGAGGACCACGGACGTCTTGTTGCGGTTCACCGAATTGAAGTACGTGGCCGAACCCGCGTCGTCATAGGGCGGTCCCCATGCCCGGGTGTCGTCGCCGGTGTCCGGACGTTCGATCTTGACGACCTCGGCACCCATGTCCGCGAGCATCATCGTGGCGTAGGGACCGGCGAGGACCCGGGTGAAATCGGCGACGACGATACCGTCGAGTGCGCCCTTGCTCATGCGATCGGCCTCCCGCCGCGAAGGTAGACGGTCGTGGTGTGAGTGAAGAATTCCCTTGCGGCACGGCCCTGTTCCTTCGGGCCGTACCCGCTCTTCTTCACGCCACCGAACGGGACGTGCGGGTCGGCGCCGGCGGATTCGGAGTTGATGTGCAGGATGCCCACGTCCAGGTCCTCGAGCGCCCCGAGCGCACGGGTGAGGTCCTGGGTGAACACTGCCGCCGACAATCCGTAATCGCTGTCGTCGGCGAGCGCGAACGCCGCCTCGGTGTCCGCCGCACGGCACACGGCCAGGACGGGTCCGAACAACTCCTCCCGCCACACATCGAGCCCGGCGCCGGGTAGCTCGAGCACGGTGGGGGACACGAAGAACCCGGCCGCGAGTTCACCGTCCTCGTACGGTCGCCCGCCGCACAGCACTCGGGCACCCTGCCGGACCGCCTCGTCGACACCTGTCCGGATCGACATCCGTGCCGCACCGTCGATCACGGGGCCCATGTGAACGTGCTCGTCCAAGGGATTGCCGACGGTCCACTTCCCGATCCGCGCGACGAGTTCACCGACGAACTCGTCGGCGATGTCGTCGGTGACGATCAGCCGTGAGGTTGCCGTGCACTTCTGCCCCGACGATCGGAATGCACCGAGCAGTACCTGCTCGGCGGCGAGATCGAGGTCCGCGTCGCCGAGCACGACGGCCGCGTTCTTCCCTCCCATCTCGGCCTGTACCGGCACGCCCCGCGCAGCTCCTGCCGCCGCGAGGCTCCGGCCGACCGCAGTCGAACCGGTGAAGGTCAGCGCGTCGATGCCCGGATGATCGGCGATCCCGGCGCCGACCGTGCGGCCGCCGATGACGAGGTTGAGCACCCCGGGCGGCAGGCCCGCATCGGCGAGGGCCTGCATGAGCCGCATCGCCAGCAGCGGCACGGTACCCGCCGGCTTCCACACGACGGTGTTGCCGTAGGTCAGGGCCGGGGCGATCTTCCAGGCGGGGATGGCGATGGGGAAGTTGAAGGGAGTGATGACCCCGACTACACCGACGGGCTTGCGCGCGACCAGGATCTGCTCCCCACGCCGCGGGGAGGCGAATACCTGACCGGCTTCGCGATCGCCCTCCCCGCCGTAGAAGCGCAGGATCTGGGCGGCGCGGAGCACCTCGGCGACACCCTCGCCGCGCGTCTTGCCTTCCTCGCGGGCGAGTTCCACACCCCATTGTTCGGCGGACGATTCGACGACGGAGGCTGCCCGGGTGAGGACGGCACCGCGTTCGTGCGCGGGGGTCTTCGCCCAGTGCCCCGCCGCGGCGCGCGCGGCAGCGACGGCCGCGTCGACGTCGTCGCCGGTGGCCGCCCGGCCGTGGGCGACGGTGACGTCCGGCTCGGCGGGGCTGATGCTGGTCACGGTCTCGCCCTCGCCGTCGAACCACTTGCCGTCGATATAGTGTTGCAGCAGAACAGGTGTCGTCATGATGTGTCCTTCGACGTGTCGATGGTGCGGGTCAGCAAAATGCGGCCTGACCGGTCGACGCGCGACCGATCGAGCGTTGGTGCATCTCACTGGTGCCTGGTAGGTCAGCACCGACTCGAGGTTGTTGTCGTGCCGTGGTGGCGAGTGCTTCGGTGTGAGGTCGCCGGCGCCGAGCGCGGTGGTGGTCATGGCCCGCCGCCCGGAATCGAGGTGATCAGAGGGCCGCGAATGCGTCGCGCAGTACCGAGAACGCCTCGGTGAGCAGTGCATCGGAGATCGACAGCGGCGGCAGGAACCGGAGCACGTTCCCGAAGGTTCCGGCCGTCAGGGTGAGGACTCCGTGGGTCTGACAGTACCGGGTGATCTCCGCGACGGCCTCGCGGTTGGGGTTGGTCGTACCGGGCTCGACGAGTTCGACAGCGATCATGGCGCCGCGGCCACGGACGTCGCCGACGACGGGGTGACGCGTGCCGATGTCGCGCAGTTCCCTCAGCATCAGTGCGCCGATCTCCTGGGCACGATCGAGCAGATGCTGGTCTTCGATCGTCTCGAAGACGCCGAGCGCCGCAGCACACGCCGCGGGGTTACCGCTGTAGGTGCCACCGATGCCGCCGGGGTGAGCGCGGTCCATGATCTCGGCCCGGCCGGTGACGGCGGCGAGCGGGAGCCCGCCGGCGAGTCCCTTGGCCGTGACGATCAGATCCGGCACGAGTCCCTCGTGCTCGCACGCGAACCACGCTCCGGTGCGGGCGATTCCGGTCTGCACCTCGTCGGCGACGACGAGGATGCCGCGGTCCCGGCAGAAGTCGGCGATGCGCCGAAGGAAACCGTCGGCGGGAACGATGAAGCCCCCTTCGCCCTGAATGGGTTCGACGACGACGCAAGCCACCTGGTCCGCACCGATCTGGGCGTCGACGAGCAGACGGAACTGCTCGAACGCCTCCTCCGCGGCGTGGTCGGGCCCGCTGGGCCACCGGTAGGGGTAGGCCATCGGCGCGCGATAGACCTCCGGGGCGAACGGACCGAAGGAGTGCTTGTAGGGCTGGTTCTTCGCCGTCATGGTCATCGTCATCAGTGTCCGGCCGTGGAAGGCATGGTCGAACGTGACCACGGCAGACCGACCGGTCGCCGCGCGGGCGTACTTCACTGCGTTCTCGACTGCCTCGCTGCCCGTGTTGAACAGTGCCGTGCGCTTGGCGTGGCTTCCCGGGGTCAACCGGTTGAGGATCTCGGCGACCTCGATGTACGGCTCGTACGGCGTGGCGAGGAAGCACGTGTGGGTGAACTGCCGCAGCTGCGCGGTGGCGCGCTCGACGACCCGCGGCGCGGAGTTGCCGACGGTGGTGACGGCGATGCCGGAACCGAGGTCGATGAAGGAGTTCCCGTCCACGTCGACGAGCACACCCCCGCCGCCCGCCGCCGCGTAGATCTCGGCGCCACTGGCCAGACCCGCCGGCAACGCGGCGGCGCGGCGTTGCGCCAGTTCGCGGGACCGGGGTCCCGGGATCTCCGTCACGATGCGGCGGGCCTGCTCAAGTCCGGGCCCACCCTGAACGAGTTCCACTGCGGTCATGTCCTTCTCCCTCGGTCGGTTTCCTCGAACTGTAGGAGGGGAGACTCGGGTCGCTGATGGACTACAAGTACAATTCTGCCGCAAGTGTGGACATCACGTACATGTCTGTCTCGGACGGTTCGCCGCAGACTGACGGCACACCGCGGCCGACACCGGGTGACCGAAAGGACATGCAGATGACCACCGACACCGCCCCCACGCACCCGTACGAACCGGCGCCCGCCGACGTCGCCGGGGCCGCGCGACGTCTCGTGTGCTCGCAGGATGCCGGACCGTCCTTGCTGTTCGTGGAGGACTCCGCCTCCGACAGCACCGCCTGTGCAGTCATGAGATGGCCGGGCCGAGACCCGCTGTTGACCGACTCCGTCCACACATTCGAGCACTTCGGACTGCGGATAGACGATCACGAACTGCTGACGACCGACGATGCGGACTGCCGGGTCCATCGGTTCGCGTTCGTCACGCCCCCGGAGTGGCGATCCGGTTCGCCGCACCGGGTGGCGGCGGTCTTCGACGCCCACGCACAGGGCCACACCGTCGTCGACGGATACTCCCGCCTCGCCGTCGTCGCCGACGTGGGTGTGCGGGACATCGCCCTGGTCCGGGCCGCAGCCCGCTTCGCCCGCCAGGCGGGTCTGATCATGTCGGAACGGTATGTTGTCGACACACTCTGCCGGCACTCCGGATTTGTCGAAGCTCTGGTCGCCTGCTTCTCCGCGCGCCTCGACCCCGACCGGCCCAACCGGGACGACGCCGCCGAACGTACGCTCGCCGAGCGGCGCGGCGCGGCGGAAAGCCTCGACGAGGACCGCATCCTGCGCAGCCTGGAATCGTTCGTCACCGCCACTGTGCGCACCAATTGGTACCAGCACGACGAACACGGCGCGCCGAAACCGTACGGGGCCTTCATGCTCGATTCCGGTCATCTGGCCGATCCCGGGCCTGTCGTGCCCCACCGCGAGATCTTCGTTCACTCGGACCACGTGGAGGGCATTCACGTGCGGAGCAGCACCGTCGCCCGCGGTGGGCTGCGGTTCTCGGACCGTCCTGAGGACTACCGCACCGAGGTCCTCGGTCTGATGAAGACCCAGATCGTGAAGAACGCGCCCATCGTCCCCGTCGGAGCCAAAGGCGCGTTCATCCGGACGAACTCGGATGTAACTCCCGCCCAAGCATATTCGACCTTCATCCGGGGAATGCTCGACCTCGTCGACAACATCGTCGACGGGCAGATCGTCCACCCGGACCGCACCATCGTCCATGGCGGGGACGATGCCTATCTGGTAGTGGCCGCCGACAAGGGCACTGCCCGGTTCTCGGACCTGGCCAACTCCATCGCCGCGGAGTACGACTACTGGCTCGGTGACGCCTTCGCCTCGGGCGGATCGAGCGGATACGACCACAAGGCGATGGGCATCACCGCGCGCGGCGCGTGGGTCGCGGTCCGCGAGCACTTCGCCGACCTCGACATCGACGTCGACACCACCGAGTTGACGGCGGTGGGGATCGGGGACATGTCCGGCGACGTCTTCGGCAACGGAATGCTGCTCTCCCCGCATCTGCGCCTCGTCGGCGCCTTCGATCACCGGCACATCTTCCTCGACCCGGATCCCCGCCCGGCTCGCGCCTACGCGGAGCGACGTCGACTGTTCGAGCTTCCCGGATCGAGCTGGGACGACTTCGATCGCGACGTCCTCTCCGCCGGAGGAGGTGTATGGCCACGCTCCGCGAAGTCCATCAACGTCCCGGAACCGGCACGCCGCCTGCTCGGACTATCCCATCCGACCACCACCCCGGACGGGTTGATCAAGGCGCTGCTGACAGCGCCGGTGGACCTGCTCTGGAACGGTGGTGTCGGCACCTACGTCAAGGCCTCGTCCGAGAACCACACGGATGCAGCCGATCCGGCGAACGACACCGTCCGTGTCGACGCGTCGCAGTTGCGGTGTCGCGTCGTGGGAGAGGGCGGCAACCTCGGTTTCACGCAGCGGGCCCGCATCGAGTTCGCGGCCGCCGGCGGGCGTATCAATGCGGACTTCATCGACAATGCGGCCGGGGTGGCCACTTCCGACGCCGAGGTGAATCTGAAGATCGCCCTGGAATCCGCTCGGCACAAGGGATCTCTGACTCTCGAGGAACGCGACCGGCTGCTCGGTGACGCCCGGGACGAGGTGGCCCGGACGGTGCTACTCATGAACCGGGACCAATCAGTGGCGCTCGGACTTGCCGTCTCACGTGCGGCCCGGCTACTCGGCAGGCACGAGCGGCTCATCATCCACCTCGAGACCAGCGGTATCCGACGCAGCACCGAGGTACTGCCCACCGTGCAGGAGTTGGCCGCCCGAGCCGGCGCCGGCCGTGGGTTGACCAGGCCGGAGATCGCGGTGCTGCTCGCCCGGTCGAAGAACGTTGTGTGCCGGGACCTGCTCGACTCCGATGTGCCCGACGACCCCGTTTTCGCCGCCGTCGCCCTCGAGTACTTCCCCACCCGCATGCGTGACCTGTTGCGGGACGAGATCCGAGACCATCCTCTACGTCGCGAGATCATCGCGACCCGGATGGCCTCCGATCTCGTCGATCATGTCGGTCCGGGAATGATCTACCAGCTCGAGGAACGGTTGGGGGTGCGCACGCCGGCGGTTGCCCGAGCGTACGCAGTGGTCCGGGCGGTGTTCGACACCGACCGGTTGTGGGCCGAAGCGCGGGACCGTTCGGTTTCCGGTGCAGACCGCTGGGAGCAGCTCGCCGCGGTCCAGGAGTTCATCGAGCATGCGGTCTTGTGGATTCTGCGGCTGCGGCCGTCGCCCCTCGACGTGACCGCCGAAATCGAGCGACTGAGTGCCGGGGTCGCAGATCTGGTCGGGGTCGGCGTGGCCGGTGACGGACCGGACTTCCGACTTCTCGCCGAGTGCCCGGCGTTGGTGGACACCGCGTACACGCTGGACTGCCCGGCACACCTCGTTGCCCGGATGCACGCGGCGACGGGACCGTTGCTCGGAATCGAGAGGATGTCACTGGATCCGGCCACCGGGTCCCACACTTGGTGGGACAGCATGGCGCGCGCCACCGTGCGGGACGAACTCACCGAAGGCCACCACCGCCTCGTCGCCGCAATCCTGCGTCGGGACTGCGGTCCACACACCCTGACGGACGTCGACGCGATACTGGCGCGATGGAAGCAGCGGGTTCCGGACGCGATCGCTCGGGTGACGCGCCTGACCGACGAACTGTGCCGGGACGGGCGGATCGATCTGGCGCAGGCATGCACGCTCGGCGCGGAACTGCACCTGCTCGTGCGCGCAACGGAGCGGTGACGGGATGGCGCCCTTTCGGATCCGGGAGATCCGGAAAGGGCGCCACACCTCGCCGAGGAGGGTGTGAGACGCTTCCTGTGGGTCACTGCGCGGTTGGGTCCGTTACCGAGCGTGCACGATCACTCCGCGAATATTCTTGCCGTTGCGCAGATCCTCGTACCCCTGGTCGACTTCCTCGAGCGAGTAACGCGTCGTGACGAGTTCGTCGAGTTTCAGTTCGCTCTGGTCGTACATACGCAGCAATCGAACGATGTCGTACTGCGGGTTGGCCGAGCCGAACAAAGTCCCCTTGATCGTCTTCTCGTTGAGCGTCAGATCGGCTCCCGACACATGCACGGTCAGTTTGCTCGGATCGGCCGACCCGTGATGACGACGGTGACACCCTTACCGATCACGGCAGTCGCCGCTGCGATCACCTCCTCGTCGACCGTGCCGACCAGGACCAGCGCCTGATCCGCGCCCTGACCCCAGCTCAACTCATCGACCTTCACCGCCGCTTCTTCCGCAGTCGCGAAGGCGTGTGTGGCTCCGAACTTCAATGCTGTCTCCCGCTTGAAGGCAAGCGGATCGACCACAACCACGTACCGTGCCCCGGCCTGCACCGCACCCTGCACGGCGTTGATGCCATCTCGTCGACGAGCCGGTACATCGTCGCCTGCGGGATACCCGGACCGTCGGGCCAGGGCGCTGACGGTCAACGCCGGTTGTGCGTCGTCGAAGGATTCGAGGATGCGTACGACGCGGTCGAGAATCGAGTCACCGGACGGCGAATCGGCCATGCCCCGATCGTCGGCGCTGCCCGGGCACCCGCGCCCGGGTCAGCCGGGGATTCTGATCGTGATACCCGGGAACACCTCGATCTGCGGCGGCAGGTCGATCGGCACATCCGGGATGTCCACCGGCGGTGCTTCCAGGGTGATCGGCGGCAGTTCCGGCAACGTCAGTTGCGGCAGCGGGGGAGCGGTCGTCGTCGTTTCGCTGATCCCCGCGTCGGCGGGCACGCCCGCCTGGCCGTCGATCGGGTCCGGCCACGGGAAGCTCTCGAAGTCGGTGCCCTCGAGCGCACCGTCCATCGTGCCCTTCCAGATGTCCGACGGCAGGCCCGAACCGTAGATGGATCCGCCCCAGCTGTTGACGATCGCCTCGCCATCGGGGGTGCCGACCCACACCGCCGTCGACAGCGACGGCGTGTACCCGACCATCCATGCGTCCTTGTTCAGGCCGGTGTCCCCGAGCTGGGTCGTGCCGGTCTTCGCCGCCGACGGACGACCCCCGGCCAGCGCGTGACCGCGCGAGTACGCGGCGATCGGCAGCATGGCCTGCGTGACGTTGTCGGCGACCGCCGGATCGAGCCGGAATTCGCCGGGGGAGGCGGGGCGGTCCAGCAGCACGTCGCCGTCGGCCGTCTCGACCCGCTGGACGAAAAACGGCTCGTGGAAGGTGCCGGACGCGGCGAGCGTCGCATAGGCCGAGGCCATGTCGATGACGCGGGACTGGTACTGCCCCAGAACGATTCCGCCCTCCGGCGGGCCGCCCTCGTGACTCAGCGTGGTCCCCTCCACGCCCGGGATGGTCATGGGGATGCCGGCGTCGTGCGCGGCGTCGGCGATCGCCTGCGGGCCGTCGTCCATCGACATCATCAACCGGTAGAAGCTCGTGTTCAGCGACCGCTTGAGGGCCTCGGCGATCGTGCACTTGCCGCACGAGGCGCCCTCGACGTTGCCGATCTCGATGTTGCCGACCTTGAGCGGCGAGCTGTCGAAGCGGGCGTTCAGGCCGATGCCCTGCCGCAGAGCCGCGACCAGGCCGAACACCTTGAACGACGAACCGGTCTGCAGCGGTGCCTGCGCGAAGTCGAAACCCGCACCCTCCTCGCCGCCGTAGTAGGCGCGCACGGCGCCGGTGCGCGGGTCGATCGACACCACCGCGGTCCGCAGGCTCCCGTCCTCACCTTCGAGGGTGCTGCGAGCGCTGTCGATCGCCGCCTGCTGCGCAACCGGATCGATGGTCGTCGTGATCCGCAGTCCCTCGGTGTTCAGCGTCTGCTCACTGATGCCGGCGGCGGACAGTTCACGCAGCACCTGGTTCTTGACGTGACCTTCCGGGCCGGTCGAATCATTCTGTTGCGCAAGCTGATTCGACGGAACTGTCGGCGGGAACTGCTGCTCGTCACGTTCACCGGCATCCAGCACGCCCATCTCGACCATGCCGTCGAGCACATACGTCCAGCGCGCCTCGATCGCCGGCCGGTTGAACTCCGGATCCAGCGACGACGGGCTCTGGATCACCCCGGCGAGCACCGCCCCCTCGGACACCGACAGCTGACCGACGGGCTTGCCGAAGTACGCCTGCGACGCCGCCGCGATGCCGTACGCACCGCGACCGAAGTAGATGGTGTTCAGGTAGGCCTGCAGGATCTCGTCCTTCGACGACTGCCGGGCCATCTTGGTGGAGACGACCAGCTCCCGCATCTTGCGGGTGATCGTCCGGTCCGCGCCGACCAGCACGTTCTTCACGTACTGCTGGGTGATCGTCGAACCACCACCGGCGGTTTCCTTGCCCATCACGTTGTCGCGCGCCGCGCGCACGAACCCGGAGATCGAGAAGCCGGGATTGGTGTAGAAGTTGCGGTCCTCCGCGGACAGCACCGCGTTGCGGACGTGCTCGGGAACTTCCTCGATGTCCACCTCGGTGCGGTTGCCCTCGGGCGGCACGACCGTGCTGAGCACCGTGGTGCCGTCGGCCGCGTAGATCGTGGCCACCTGATCGTTCTTCATGTCCGACGGACGCGGTACGTCGACCGACATGTACGCCACCGCGAAGCCGATGCCGGGCACGATCACCAGGAGCGCCACGACGGCGAGCACAAGGTAACGGACAAGGCGCCACCCCCGTGACTTGGCGGGGGTGGCAGGTCTGGAAGGCGACGACGACGAAGAACTCACACGGGCTACTTTCTGGCGAAATCCGGGCTCGACAGATCATCGCACCCTGTCATCCGTATGGTACGTAGTCCGCGACAACTGTGATCGAAGGCGCACGGGCCGTGTCGGTGTCTATTTGTGGCGCCTCCCACCGCCACAAAGGCACACGGGCGCCTACGGCGCCCTCCGCCAGGCCCGGAACGCGAAACCCCACGCGACCGCGAAGCCGAGCAGCACCAGTGCCGGGACGATGCCCGGCGCCGAGGACCACAACTCGGCGATCGCGGCGATCAGCGCCATGACCGTGAACACGGTCAGGAACCCCAGCAGCATCTCGAGCCGCTGCCGCCGGGGAACCCGCCTCACGACTTCACGCCGCCCGCGGTCAGACCCGCGATGATACGGCGCTGGAAGATCAGCACCATGATCACCAGCGGCACCATCACCAGCGTGCCGCCGGCCATGATCGACGCGTACGGCGTCACGTACGGATCGGTGCCGGTGAACCGTGCCATCGCGACCGTCACCGGCGCGGTCTTCTCGCTCGACAGCTGCGACATCAGCAGGTACTCGTTCACGGTCGCGATGAACGCCAGGATCGCGGTGGTGAACATCGCCGGCGCGGCGAGCGGCAGCATCACCAACCGGAACGCCTGCCCGCGCGTCGCACCGTCCATCCGGGCCGCCTCCTCGAGTTCCCACGGCAGTTCCGAGAAGAACGAGGTCAACGTGTACACCGTCAGCGGCAGCACGAACGAGATGTTCGGGATGATCAGCGCCTGGTAACTGCCGATCCAGCCGATGTCGGTGAACAACTGGAACAGCGGCGTCACCAGCGCCACCACCGGGAACATCGACGCACCCAGGATGATGCCGGTGACGAAGTACTTGCCCCGGAAATCGAACCGGGACAGCGCGTAGGCGGTGAACACACCGAGCAGCAGCGCGACCGCGGTGGTCGCACCGGCGATGATGACGCTGTTCATCAGCGCGCGGGAGAAGTTCACCTTCGCGTCGGGATCGAGGGCGTCGGCGAAGTTCTGCAGCGTCGGATTCGCGGGCCACAGCGACGTGCTGAACGTCTCGGACGGCTCGCGCAGCGCCGTGACGATCATCCAGTAGCAGGGCGCCAGGCCCCACAGGACGATGAGGATCACCCCGGCATACGTGCCGGCCGAGCGCACCCTCGTACCTCCGGTACCGGGACTGCTCATCCGACGTCTCCCTTCCGCTGCGCCTCCTGCGTCTGCACGGCGTTGGCACCGAGGAACCGCACCAGCACGAACGCGACCGCGAAGATGATGAGGAACGTGATCGTCGACAACGCGGACGCCGAATTCGCGCCCTGACGCATCTGCTCGACGACCAGCACCGAGATCGTGGAGGTCGCGGGGTTCGAGCCCATCATGATGGCCGGCAGGTCGTACATGCGCAGCGCGTCCATCGTGCGGAACAGGATCGCGACCATCAGCGCCGGCTTGACCAGCGGCAACGTGATCATCTTGAAACGCTGCCACGCGTTCGCGCCGTCGACCTTCGCGGCCTCGTACACCTCCGCCGGGATCATCTGCAGGCCGGCGAGGATGAGCAGCGCCATGAACGGCGCGGTCTTCCACACGTCCGCGACGATGATCGCAAACCGGGCCGGCCACGGATCCGCCGTCCACAGGATGTCCGTGCCGAGCATCTTGTTGGCGATGCCGTCGTTGGCGAAGATGAAGAACCACAGCTTCGCGGTGACCGCGGTCGGGATCGCCCACGGCACCAGCACCGATGCGCGGAGCAACCCGCGACCACGGAACGATTTCGCCATCACGACCGCCATCGCGAAACCGATGACGGTCTCGAGCGAGACGGTGACGACGGTGAAAAAGAACGTGTTGAAGATCGAGCCCCAGAACTGGGAGCCCAGCGTGCCCGGCGGGCACGGAATGCTGCCGGTGGCGGTACCGCAGGACTGGGTGATCCACCGGACGTAGTTCTCGAAGCCGACGAAACCGCCCTCGACGAACCGGCCGGTTTCGGGATCGAGCTTCTTCGCGTCGCCGTGCAGCGACATCCAGACCGCCCGCCCGAGCGGGTACAGGATGATGACGGCGAGCACGGCGAGGGACGGCGCCACGAACATCCACGGAGGGATCCGGCGGCGCTGCTTGATCGCGGGCGCGCTCGGCTCCGGAGGTTCGGTCACCCGGTGCCGTCCGTGCACACGGTCGCGGTCGGGACCGAGGTACTCGGTCCCGACCGCGGAATCGTGTGGCGGATCCGCGGGAACCGGTCGGCGGTCTTCGTGACCGGCATGGACCTGCGGTTCTGCCATAGGTACTGCTCCTAGTGGATCAGTTGCCGGCGGTTTCGATGCCGGCCTTGATGTCCGCGAGCGCCTGCTCGACGGTCTTCTCGTTCCGGATCGCCGCGTACGAGTTGTCGGCGATCGCCTTCGACACGTTCGAGTAGTACGGCGAGGACGGACGCGGCTTCGCGCTCTCGAGCGCTTCCTTCAGCGTCGCGAAGTACGGGAACTGCTCGAGAATCGCCGGGTCGTCGTAGACCTCGGCGAGGACCGGCGCGCCGCCGACCTCGGCGTAGTAGGTCTGCGACTGGCGGGTCTGCATGAACTCGAGGAAGTCACGCGCGGTCGCCGGCGCATCCGAGAACGCGCTGATGCCGACGTTGTAGCCACCGAGGGTGGAGACGCCCGGTCCGTCGACACCGGGGAGGACCGCGATGCCGTAGTTGCCGGCGATCGACGAGGACTCGCCGTCGGTGTAGAAGCCCGGCCACGTGCGCAGGAACAGCGCCTTGCCGTCGCCGAACGCGGTCTGAGACTCACCTTCGGTGTAGGTCTGCGCGGCCGCCGGGATAGTGCCGTCCGCGAAGCGATCGACGATGAACTGCAGACCCTCGCTCGTCTTGTCGTCGATCGACGGGGTGAGACCGTCCTCCGCGACGAAGCTGCCGCCGAAGGCGTTGACGATCTCGGTGACGTTGACCGTCAGGCCCTCGTAGTTCTTGAACTGGCCGAGGTAGCAGTCGATGCCCGCCTCGACGGCCTTCGGGCACTCCGCCTGCAGGTCCGCCCATGTGGCCGGGGCCTGGTCGACGAGGTCGGTGCGGTAGTACAGGAACGCGGCGTTGGTGTTCTTCGGAGCCGCGTACAGGGTTCCGTTGTAGGTGCCCGACTCGACGGTCGCGGGCAGCAGGCCGTCGGTCGAGATGGCGTAGTCGCCCTCGAGCGGCAGCAGCCAGCCGTTGGCGGCGAACTCGGCGGTGTTGGTCACGTCGACGGCCACGAGGTCGTACTCGTCGCTCTTCGCCTGCATGCGCTGGGCGATGTCGTCGTACTGGTCGTCGGCTTCCTTCGCCAGCGGCTTGAAGGTCACCGTCTCGTCCGGATGCTCGGCATTCCAGTCGGCGATGATGTTCTCGAGCGCCGCGTTCAGGGGGTCCTGACCCTCGACGATGGTGATCGGGCCGCGCCCTTCGCCGGCCGCGGACGCCGTGCCGCTGCTGTCGCTGCTCGAGCCGTCGTCGGACGAGCAAGCAGTCAGGACCAGCAGCGACGCCGCCGATGCAGCGACCGCTGCGCGGCGGACCGCCTTCGTGTTCAGAACCATGGATTACTCCCGTTCGGATTCGGAAAACTCCTCGTCGGCAGCCTATGGCCACCGACATCGGCACCTACTCTGGCATGCGAGACCGGGAAAAGGGGATATTGCTCCCAACCTGAATCGGTCATGTCCGTTCCCGCAGGCCTCGTCGTCGACCGTGCTCAGCCGAGCCGGCGACCGTCCTTCGTCGAGAACACATGCACCTGTTCCGGATCGAAGTTCAGGTAGATGCGCTCGCCCTTCTGCGGCGGATTCCGCCAGTCGCCGCGCGCCACGATCTCCTGCGAGCGACCCGCGATGTACGCGCGGCCGTACACGTAGGCGTCGGAGCCGAGCTCCTCGACGACGTCGACGTCCATCGCGAGACCGTACTCGGTGATCTGGATGTGCTCGGGACGGATACCGACGACGACCTCGGTCTCGTGGACCTCACCGACGATGTCACGCGGGATCGGCACGTACGTCTCGCCGAGGATCGCGCCGCGGTCGAACACCGGCAGCGTGAACAGGTTCATCGCAGGTGAGCCCATGAATCCGGCGACGAACACGTTCGCGGGCCGGTTGTAGAGCACCCGCGGCGACGCGCACTGCTGCAGGATGCCCTTCTCGAGAACCGCGACCCGGTCGCCCATGGTCATGGCCTCGACCTGGTCGTGGGTGACGTACACGGTGGTCGTGCCGAGGCGACGCTGCAGCTGCGCGATTTGCGTGCGGGTCTGCACACGCAGCTTCGCATCCAGGTTCGACAGCGGCTCGTCCATGAGGAACACCTGCGGCTGCCGGACGATGGCGCGCCCCATGGCGACGCGCTGACGCTGACCACCCGACAGGGCCTTGGGCTTGCGGTCGAGGTACTGCTCGAGATCGAGCATCTTCGCGACCTCCTCGACCCGCTCGCGGATCTCCGCCTTCGGGGTCTTCGCGAGCTTGAGCGCGAAGCCCATGTTCTCGGCGACCGACATGTGCGGGTACAGGGCGTAGTTCTGGAACACCATCGCGATGTCCCGCTGCTTCGGGTCCTGGCCGGTGACGTCGGTGTCGCCGATGAGGATGCGGCCGCTGTGAACCTGCTCGAGACCGGCGAGCATGCGCAGCGACGTGGACTTGCCGCAACCCGACGGACCGACCAGCACGAGGAACTCCCCGTCCTCGATCTTCAAATCCAATGCGTCGACCGCCGGCGTGTTCGAGCCGGGGAACAGGCAGGTCGCCTTGTCGAAGGTCACTGAGGCCATGGCACGAGAGAATAGGCGACAAAGCCGAACGCGCCTATTCTCTGTCGGTGAGTTCCGACCGGATGCTGACCCGTATCGGCGGCCTGCTCCGCCAGGCGGAATCGACCGACAACCAGCACGAAGCCGACGCGTTCCTGGCCGCGGCACAACGTCTGGCGACCGCGTCGTCCGTGGATCTCGCGGTCGCGCGCGCCCACACCGCGTCCCGGGAACGCCGGGCCACGCCGGTGCAGCGGCTCATCACGATCGGGGAGAGCGGGAGGAAGGGGCTGCGCACGTACGCGCAGTTGTTCCTGGCGATCGCCGCCGCCAACGACGTGCAGTGCGACATCACTGCCACCTCCACCGTCATCTATGCGTACGGGTTCGCCGCCGACATCGACGTGTGCGAGGCGTTGTACTCGTCGCTGCTGGTGCAGATGGTGCGGGCGTCGGACGCGTACCTGCGCGCGGGCAGCTACCGGGAGGAGACGACGGTGCGAACGGTCGTCGAGCAGCGCGGGGGCCGGCGGGTCCGCACGCGGGTGCGCAAGCCCGTCGCCGGGGTGACCGCCCGCCTGAACTTCCAGTCGGCGTTCGCGGCGCGGATCGGGGCACGGCTGGCCGAGGCGAAGCAGCAGACCGAGCAGGAAGCGGAGGTCGCGGTGCCGGGCACGGAATTGGTGTTGCGCGACAAACAGCTCGAGTTGCGCGATTTCTACACCA
>NZ_JBMBTE010000006.1:0-100357 GCF_048897285.1 Rhodococcus sp. O3 | reverse complement strand
GCGCGGCAGTCACCCGCATCCTGGGCTGACGAGCCCGCGCCACACCCGGCGGGCTTACGATTCCGTTTCGTGAGCGAACCGGTGAAGACCACGAAGAGGACACGCGCGGGCGTCGGCTGGACACTGCACGGTGACGGCCGCCGCATCACCCAGGGCGAGGTCGTGGCTCCGGACGAACGGTTGTCCTGGCCGCGTACCGTCGGCATCGGCATGCAGCACGTCATCGCCATGTTCGGGGCCACGCTGCTGGTGCCGACGATCACCGGTTTCCCGGTCACCACGACCCTGCTGTTCTCGGGCATCGGGACCGCCCTGTTCCTGCTGATCACACGGGGGCGGGTGCCCAGTTACCTCGGTTCGTCCTTCGCGTTCATCGCCCCGCTCACCGCGTCGGCCGCCGACGGACCCGCCGCGCAGCTGGGTGGCATCGTCGCCGTCGGCGTGCTGCTCGCCGTGGTCGGACTCGTGGTCAAGGCACTCGGCGCTCGCGTGATCGATGCGGTGATGCCGCCGGTGGTGACCGGCGCGATCGTCGCGCTCATCGGGTTGAACCTGGCCCCCACCGCGGTCGGCTCGTTCGAGGCGCAGCCGCTGATCGCGGCGATCACCCTGGTTTCGATCCTGCTGGTCACCGTGCTCGGCCCCGGTCTGCTCGGCCGGCTCGCCATCCTCGTCGGTGTCGTGATCGGCTGGGTGTTCGCCGCGGTCACCGGCGGCCTGGCCGACGACCGGGTCGCCGCGCTGCGCGAAGCCGCGTGGTTCGGTCTCCCGGAACTGCGCGGCCCCACGTTCCAGCTGTCGGTCGTGCTGGTCGCGCTGCCCGTGGTGATCGTCCTCATCGCCGAGAACGTCGGCCACGTCAAGGCGGTCGCCGCGATGACCGGTCGCAATCTCGACGACGTCGCCGGCGACGCCCTGCTGGCCGACGGTCTGGCCACGACCCTCGCCGGCTTCGGGGGCGGCTCGGGCACGACGACCTACGCCGAGAACATCGGGGTCATGGCCGCCACCCGCGTCTACTCGACCGCCGCGTACTGGGTGGCCGCAGCCACCGCCGTCGTCCTGGCGTTCTCCCCGAAGTTCGGCGCGCTCGTCTTCACCGTCCCGGACGGTGTGCTCGGCGGCGCGACCCTGGTCCTGTACGGCCTGATCGGCATCCTCGGCGTCCGCATCTGGATGGACGCCAAGGTCGACTTCACCGACCCGGTGAACCTCACCGTCGTGGCGGCCGCCCTCGTCGCGGGCATCGGTGACCTGACACTGTCGATCGGATCGGTCGAACTCGGCGGCATCGCATGGGGTTCGATCGGCATCCTCGTCGCCTATCCGATCCTCCGGAAGCTGGCGAATCTTCGGGGGTGACGCCGGCGGCATCGGCGACAACTGTCACAAAACGTGCTCGCTCCTGTCAGCGTCACAACAGGTGGTGCTTGCCTACGGTAATGGCGAAGTACGCCGTGACCTACAGGAGCGCACATGGAACGCACCCTCTTCGAACCCGAACACGAACTCTTCCGCGAGTCGTACCGGAAGTTCCTCGAGCAGGAGGTGGCACCCTTCCACGAGCAGTGGGAGAAGGACAAGATCGTCGACCGTGAGGTCTGGAAGAAGGCCGGGGCGCAGGGCTTTCTCGGTATGGCCGTTCCCGAGGAGTACGGCGGAGGCGGCGTCGACGACTTCCGGTACAACGTCGTCCTCACCGAGGAGACCACGCGCGGCGGCTACAGCGGTGTCGGTTTCATGCTGCACAACGACGTCGTTGCTCCCTACCTGCTGAATCTCGCGAACGAGGAGCAGAAGCAGCGGTGGCTGCCCGGCTTCTGTTCCGGCGAGATCATCACCGCCATCGCGATGACCGAACCCGGCACCGGCAGCGACCTGCAGGGAATCAAGACCCGCGCGGTGCGCGACGGCGACGACTGGATCCTCAACGGCTCCAAGACGTTCATCACCAACGGCATCAACGCCGACCTGGTGATCGTCGTCGCCTGCACCGACCCCGAGAAGGGCGCCCAGGGCTTCTCGCTCCTCGTCGTCGAGCGCGGCATGCCGGGCTTCGAGCGCGGCCGCAATCTCGACAAGATCGGTCTCGACGCGCAGGACACCGCGGAACTGAGCTTCGACAACGTGCGCGTGCCCGCCGCGAACCTGCTCGGTGAAGAGGGCCTCGGCTTCATCTACCTGATGCAGAACCTCCCGCAGGAGCGCCTCTCGATCGCGGTGGTCGCCGCGGCCGCCATGGAGCAGGTCCTCGAGGACACCCTGCAGTACTGCCGCGACCGCAAGGCGTTCGGCAAGTCCATCGGCAAGTTCCAGAACACCCGGTTCGAGCTGGCCGAACTCGCCACCGAGACGCAGATCGCGCGCGTGTTCGTCGACAAGTGCATCGAGTCGCTCAACGCCGGCACGCTCACCGTGCCGGAAGCGGCGATGGCGAAGTACTGGACCACCGACAAGCAGGTCGAGCTCATCGACCGGTGCCTCCAGCTGCACGGCGGCTACGGCTACATGCGTGAGTACCCGGTCGCGAAGGCGTACCTGGATGCCCGCGTCCAGAAGATCTACGGCGGCACCAACGAGATCATGAAGGAGGTCATCGGCCGTTCGCTGAACGTCTGAGCGACCTTCCGGAAACCACGCCGGGGCGGTACCGCAATCGCGGTACCGCCCCGGCGGCGTTGTAAGGAGCTCAGATCTTCCGGATCACGGTGACGACCTTGCCGAGGATGACGGCGTCGTTGCCGGGGATCGGTTCGAACATCGGATTGTGCGGCATGAGCCACACGTCCTTCTTCACTCGCTTGAAGGTCTTCACGGTGGCTTCACCGTCGAGCATCGCGGCGACGATGTCGCCGTTCTCGGCGACGTTCTGCTGACGCACGACCACCCAGTCACCGTCGCAGATCGCGGCGTCGATCATCGATTCGCCGACGACCTTGAGCAGGAACAGCGATCCCTGGCCGACGAGTTCGCGGGGGAGAGGGAAGACGTCCTCGACGGACTCCTCGGCGAGGATCGGGCCACCGGCCGCGATCCGACCCACGACCGGCACCATCGCCGCGGACGGCACGGCCGACGTTGCGGGAGTGGTGCTCTCGGTGCTGTCGTCGGGGGTGACCGCGCTGTCCTCGAGGCCGCGGACATCGACGGCGCGCGGCCGGTTGGCGTCGCGCCGCAGGAAGCCCTTGCGTTCGAGGGTGCGCAGCTGATGGGCCACCGACGAGGTGGAGTTGAGCCCGACCGCGTCGCCGATCTCCCGGATGCTCGGCGGGTACCCCCGCTCGGCCACCGAATCGCGGATCACCTCGAGAACGCGGCGCTGGCGCTCGGTGAGCCCGGCCGTCGAATCGGCGACGACCGTCCGGGCGGGGCTGCTCGCGGAGTTGGCGTCCGTCATGGTCGTGACCTCCGTGCGTCGAGTGTCGGATGTGCTGGTTGTGATGTATCGAATCTATCCGCATTCGCGCGCGTTATCAAACACCTGTTCGAGATTTCCGGCCCGAAAAGCTGACAAGTCGATCATGGCGTGGTAGAAATTCGAACAGATGTTCTTCGAACCTTTGATCGAACGAAGGATCGACCCAGATCGAACACTTGAGCGATCGAGCGAGAAATGCGCAGTTCGCGCAGCCGATCGAGTACCGCGACCGATCGAGCACGGAGGATCCGATGGGTGCAGCAGCAGTTCGCCGAACCGAGTGGAACGAGTTCACGACCGGCCCGATGCGAGTCGACCGCCCCGCGCACGAGCGGGACGCCCGGGTCTATCGCTTTCCGGTCCGACCGCCCTTTCCCCGCCCGAATGCGGGGCGCATCGAATACCGGCGTCCGGCAGCGGCTCCCGTCGCGTGCACCGACCGCACGCGCCCGGCGCCGCTGTCGTTCCCCCAGGCCTTGCGGCAGACGGTGGTGACGGTGCTCCTCACCGCGACCGCGCTCGTCGCGATCCTCGCGGTGGGGTACCTGCGGACGAGCGAGGTCGCGGCGCATGTTCCGCGCACCGACGTGGCCGTCGTCAGAATCGGCGAATCGCTTGCCGACGTCGCCGCCCGGATCGCTCCCGGCGCCGCCACGGCCCAGGTCGTGGAGCAGATCTCCGAGCTCAACATGCTGTCCGGCGCCACGGTGCGTCCGGGCCAGCAGCTCATCGTTCCGGTCATCGGCCGCGGGTGAGCTGCCGTGCTCGGCAGGGGACCGGACCGGGACGAATCCGGCCGGCAGGTATTGTCGATTCCTGTAAGCCACACCACCCCGTGTGGTCGCGTCGGGGCAGCTCCACCTCAGGGCGGGGATGACCTCGGGAAGACGGTTCGACGCCGACGTCGCGGCCCGCACGGCAGCGACGAAGGAACCGACATGTATTGCCCGTACTGCCGGCACCCGGATTCCCGGGTCGTCGATTCGCGCGAGGCCGATGAGGGCGCCGCGATCCGCCGGCGCCGGGCATGCCCCGAATGCGGCCGCCGATTCACCACCGTCGAAACCGCGGTCCTGTCCGTCGTCAAGCGCAGCGGCGTGACCGAGCCGTTCAGCCGCGAGAAGGTCGTGCGCGGCGTCGCGCGCGCGTGCCAGGGACGCGCGGTCGACAACGACGCGCTGAACCTGCTGGCGCAGCAGGTCGAGGACGCGGTGCGGGCCAAGGGTTCTCCCGAGGTGCCCAGCCACGAAGTCGGTCTGGCCATCCTCGGTCCGCTCCGGGACCTCGACGAGGTCGCCTATCTGCGTTTCGCGTCCGTGTACCGGGGCTTCAGCTCCGCGGAGGACTTCGAACGCGAGATCAAGGAACTGCGCGAGCATCAGGCGCAGCGCAGCGCCGACCCCGGCGAGGGCTGACCCTCGCGGCGCCCGATCGGGCGCCGCTGCCCGACCGTTCAGCGAATCGAGCTGATGGCCTTCATGATTCGCTTCTCCGAGACCGGAATCCGAGTACCCAGGCCCTGCGCGAACAGACTCACCCGCAGTTCCTCGATCAACCAGTACACCTCGTTCACGTCCGCGCCGGCCCGGCGTTCCTCGGGCAGCCGGGCGAGCAGCCGATCGTATTCCGCGTACACCCGGTCGAGTACGTCCATGCCCTGGGCGTCGCGGTGGGCGCTCGCCGGAAGTGCCTCGAGGCGCTGCGCTGCAGCGGCGAGATACCTGGGCAGGTCCGCGAGACGGCGACTGCCGAGGTCCGTCACGAATCCCGCGAACAGCAGCGCCGCCAATTGCTCCCGCACATCGTCGGCGGCCTCGCCGCGCACCCGGTCCAGCAGCACCCCGACCTCGTGGGCCCGGGACAGCGCCGGCACCACCAGCTTCAGCAGCGCCGAGACCCGGCCGGGCAGCTGCGCCCGGACCGTCTTGACCATCGCCTCGAATTCCTCGGGGGTCCGAATCGGCGCACCGTGCGCCGCGACCAGTTCGTCCACGGCGCAGGCCCGGCAGTCCTCGAGCAGCGCGTCGAACGAACCGTCCGGATTGCGGCCGAGCGCGAGACGTTCCGCGTTGGTCAGCCCCGAGGTCGCGGCACGCGCCTGCGTCGGAACCGCCGCCAGCAGCAGCGCCCGCAGGCCGGTGCGGGTCGCGGCGCGTTGCGCCTGCGGGGTGCTCAGGACTCGGACCGCAACACCGGATCCTTCGTTCACCAGGGCGGGATAGCCGGTCACCTGCTGGCTCCCGACCGTGCGCGTCACGGTCTCCGGCAGCGTGCCGAGCGTCTCCGCCGTCCACACGAGCGCCGGCGCGCGTTCGGTGCTCGACGCAGCGCGCGCCACCTCCGCGTCGACGCGCACTGCCAGCTTCTTGCGCAGGTCCGCCAGGCTCTTGCTGTGCCCCAGGACCTTGCCGCGCTCGTCGACCGCCGCGAACGTCAGCCGCAGATGTTCGGGCAGGGCCGTGACGTCGAAATCGCTCGGTTCGATGCGGCAGTTCCCGAGACGCGACAACTCACGGGCCATCGCGTTGACGAGCGGCTCGCTGCGTGGGGTGACCGACGCGAGCGCGGCCGCCGCGAAGTCCGGTGCCGGAACAACTTGGCGCCGAAGCTGTTTCGGCAAGGTCTTGATCAATGCCGTCACGAGTTCGTGACGCATGCCCGGCACGAGCCAGTCGAACCCGACCGGGCGGATCCCGGCCAGCAGCGCGACGG
This sequence comes from Rhodococcus sp. O3, assembly GCF_048897285.1. Taxonomy (NCBI): domain Bacteria; kingdom Bacillati; phylum Actinomycetota; class Actinomycetes; order Mycobacteriales; family Nocardiaceae; genus Rhodococcus; species Rhodococcus sp. O3. The sequence goes on along the minus strand of NZ_JBMBTE010000006.1, from coordinate 94,227 downwards.
GGATGCGGGCGGTGACGCCGTCCTGTTCGGTACCCGGCTCGAACTGGTAGGTGAGCGGGAACTGCACATCACCCTGCCGCCACGCGTCGGGATAGTCCCCCTCGAGCACCGCGGCGGCGTCCTGGTTGACGACCGTTTCCGGCGTGAACGTCAGCAGTTCGGGATCCTGCTGGCGCGCCTTCTTCCACCACGTGTCGAAATGCCTGGCGGACACGGCATTCGGGCCGACCCGTTCGTCGTAGAAGGCGAACAGCGTCTCGTCGTCGACGAGGATGTCCCGTCGCCGCGCACGATGCTCGAGTTCCTCGACGTCCTCGAGCAACGCCCGGTTGGCGTGGAAGAACTTGTGCCGCGTGCGCCATTCGCCCTGCACCAGCGCGTGCCGGATGAACAGGTCTCGGGAGACCTCCCGATCGATCGCGCCGTACTGCACCGGGCGCTGCGCCACGAGCGGGATGCCGTAGAGCGTGACGCGCTCGTAGGCCATCGCCGCTTCGCGTTTGATCGACCAGTGCGGTTCCGAATACGTGCGTTTGACCAGATGCGGGGCCAACTTCTCGACCCATTCCGGTTCGATGCGCGCCGCCATCCGCGCCCACAGCCGCGACGTTTCGACGAGTTCGGCGGCCATCACCCAGCGCGGCGGCTTCTTGAACAGCGACGACCCGGGGAAGATCGCGAAACGTGATCCGCGCGCACCGAGGTAGTCCCGCTTGTCGCCCTCGCGCAGCCCGACGTGGGAGAGCAGACCGGCGAGCAGCGACTGGTGGATCGAGTCCTCGGAGACCTCCTGGTGGCGGGTCTCCCAGCCGAGGTTCAACGTGATCTGGCGCAGCTGCCCCTGCAGGTCCTGCCATTCGCGGATCCGCAGCCAATGCAGGAACTCGTTGCGGCACATCTTCCGGAACTGGTTGGACGACAGTGCTTTCCGTTGTTCCTTCAGGTAGTCCCACAGGCGCAGGAACGCCAGGAAGTCGGAGCCCTCGACCGCGAAGCGGGCGTGCTTCTCGTCGGCCGCCTGCTGGAACTCGGCGGGACGTTCACGCACGTCCTGGATCGACAACGCCGACACGACGATCAGCACCTCGCGCAGACATCCGTTGCGGTGGCCCTCGACGATCATCCGCGCCATCCGCGGGTCGACGGGCAGCCGCGCGAGTTCACGGCCGGTCGCGGTGAGTTTGGGCAGCTCGTCGCGCTTGGCCGGCTCGAGAGCACCGAGCTCTTCGAGCAGCGCGATGCCGTCGCGGATCGCGCGCGGGTCCGGTGGTTCGACGAACGGGAACGACGCGATGTCGCCGAGACCGAGCGCGGTCATCTGCAGCACCACCGACGCCAGGTTGGTGCGCAGGATCTCCGGTTCGGTGAACTCCGGGCGGGCTTCGAAGTCCTCCTCGGAGTACAGCCGGATGCAGATACCGTCGGCGACGCGGCCGCAGCGACCGGACCGCTGCCGCGCCGACGCCTGCGAGATCTCCTCGATCGGCAGCCGCTGCACCTTGGTCCGCACCGAATAACGCGAGATGCGCGCGGTGCCGGGGTCGACGACGTAGCGGATACCGGGGACGGTCAGCGACGTCTCGGCGACGTTGGTGGACAACACCACCCGGCGGCCGGTGTGCGGGGTGAAGACCTTGTGCTGCTCGGCCGCCGACAACCGCGCATACAGCGGCAGGATCTCGGTGTTGCGCAGCTTGCGGTCGCGCAGGGCGTCGGCGGTGTCGCGGATCTCGCGTTCACCGGAGAGGAACACCAGGATGTCGCCGTCGCCGGCCGCCTGCAGCTCCTCGACCGCCTCGCACACCGCATCGACGGGATCCCGGTCGATCAGCTGATCGCCGACCTCGACGGTCAGTGGCCGGTACCGGATCTCGACCGGGAACGTCCGCCCCGACACCTCGACGATCGGTGCCGGGGTCCCGTCGGGGGCGGCGAAGTGTCGTGCGAACCGTTCCGGATCGATCGTCGCCGAGGTGATGATCACCTTCAGGTCGGGCCGCCGCGGCAGCAGCTGCTGCAGGTAGCCGAGGATGAAGTCGATGTTGAGGCTGCGCTCGTGGGCCTCGTCGATGATCAGGGTGTCGTAACGGCGCAGCATCGGGTCGCGCTGGATCTCGGCGAGCAGAATGCCGTCGGTCATGAGCTTGACCAGTGTCGAGTCCGACACCTGGTCGGTGAAGCGCACCGTGTAGCCGACGGTCTCGCCGAGTTCGGTGTCGAGCTCCTCGGCGAGACGTTCGGCGACCGCCCGCGCGGCGATGCGCCGTGGCTGGGTGTGTCCGATCAGGCCGCGCACCCCGCGACCGAGCTCGAGGCAGATCTTCGGGATCTGCGTGGTCTTGCCCGAACCGGTCTCGCCGGCCACGACGACCACCTGCCGGTCGCGGATGGCGGCCGCGATGTCGTCCTTGCGCTGCGACACCGGCAGCGTCTCGGGGTAGGTGATCGCGGGTACCGCGGCGGCCCGCTCGGCGAGGCGGATGCGGGCCCGCTCGACCTCGGCGGCGATCGCGGTGAGTGCGTCGGCGCCACGAGCGCGATCGAGCTTGCGGCGGAGACGTTGTTCGTCGCGGAGCGACACCTCGGCGAGGGCCGACTTCAGGTCGCGGCGGTTCGGGGCAGGAGAGATGGACATGCTGAAGAGACAGCCTAGCGAAACGCGATCGTCGGGCCCCGTCACAGGCAGGCTTCGGGAACGGCGAGCGGTCAGTCGGCCGGCGCGGGTGGGCGCTCGGTCTCCCGGACCCGCGCGATCACCCGAGCGAAGACATCCCGGTACGGGGCGTGCACCGTGAAGTGGGTGAAGCCGTATCGGTCGCGCGCGTTCAGGATCTGCGTGGCCATCTCCTCGACCGTGCCGATCAGCAGGAACGGGGTGTCGAGCAGGTCGCCCACCGGCAATCCGAGTCTGTGCGCGACGGAAGCCGCCGCCGCTTCCCGGTCGTCGGTTTCCAGCACCAGTTGGACCAGTGTGTGCCACTCGAGGTGGTCGGCGCGCGGCCCGGCGCAGGCCCGCGCGAACCGGACGCGGTCGTCGGCTTCGGTGGCCGTGCCGATCCGGAAGGTGCCCGGTGGACGGCCTCGCACCTGGTACGCGCCGGCGACACCGACGATGTCCGCGTGCGCCGCCGCGATCGCGAGGATCCGGTCGCCGGTGCCACCGACGATCAGCGGCGGGCCCTCACCGCCGAACCCGTGCCGTTGGACCGGTCGGAGGACCGGCATGCCGAAGGCGTCGCGCATCGCGGCCTGCGGCTCGTAGCCGGGATTCGCGAACAGCCGCCGTAGTTCGGCAAGGGTCGCTTCGAGGCGGTCGGCGCGGGCGCCGAAGGGTTCCCACGCGATTCCGGCGGATTCGAACTCCCACCTCATGTGGCCCGCGCCGAGGCCGACCTCCAGCCGTCCGCCGGTGAGCGCGTCGGTCGTGGCGATCTCTCGGGCGAGGAGCGCCGGATTCCAGAATCCGGCGTTGAGCACCAGGGTCCCCACCCGCAGCCGCTCGGTGGCGTGCGCGGCGGCCACCAACGTCGGGAACGGTGCGGGCACGCCGAGGTGATCCGCGGCGAAGAGCGCGTCGTATCCGGCCTCCTCGACGGCCCGGCAGGACCGTGCGAAGGCGTCCGGGGACTCGATGCCGAGTACGTTGACGGAGAACCGGAATCCGGTCATGCGTTCCAGCGTGGCGCACGCACGTCCTGCGCGCCAGAATCGTTGCCGGTACGTACGATGGCCGACGGGCATCGAACGGTTGTGGACGGGAGTGGATCGTGGGCGCGTTGTGGCACGGATTTGCCGACATGGGCGCGATCGAACGCGACGGAGCGTTCGTCGTCGCTCGCGGTGAGGGCGCCTACATCTGGGACGACGCCGGCACCCGCTATCTGGACGCGACTGCGGGCCTGTGGTTCGCGAACATCGGGCACGGCCGCGCCGAGATCGGCGAGGCCGTGGCCGCGCAGCTCGCCAAGGTCGCGCACTACTCGAACTTCGGGGATCTCGCGCTCGAGCCGACGGTCGCGCTCGCCGAACGACTTTCCGCGATCGCGCCGGTCCCGGACAGCAAGATCTTCTTCACCTCCGGCGGCTCCGATTCGATCGACACCGCCGCGAAGCTGGCCCGCCGCTACTGGCAGGAGATGGGCCGGTCCACCAAGACGCTGCTCGTCGGACGGCAGAAGGCGTATCACGGCATGCACATCGGCGGCACGTCGCTGGCCGGCATCCCCGTCAACGGCGAGGGATACGGGCAGCTGTGGGACGACACCGCGACGGTGCCGTGGGACGACGCGAAGGCGCTGCTCGAGCTCATCGAGTCCGTCGGTGCGGACACCATCGCCGCGTTCTTCGCCGAACCGATCATCGGCGCCGGTGGGGTGTACCTGCCGCCGGAGGGCTATCTCACCGAGATCCGTGACATCTGCCGCGACCACGACATCCTGTTCGTCGTCGACGAGGTGGTCACAGGATTCGGTCGCATCGGTGGATCGTGGTTCGCGTCCTCACGGTTCGATCTGCAGCCCGACATCATGACCACCGCAAAGGGTCTGACATCCGGTTACCTGCCGATGGGCGCGGTGTTCGTCGCTCCGCGGGTGGCCGAGCCGTTCTTCGCCGGTGGGGTGTGGTGGCGCCACGGCTACACCTACGGCGGACACGCGGGGTCGGCCGCGGCGGCGCTGGCGAACCTCGACATCCTCGAGAACGAAGGGCTGCTCGACGAGGCCGCACGGCTCGAGAGCACCTTGCACACCAAGCTTGCAACGCTCGCGGACCACCCCCGTGTGGCGGAGATCCGCAGCGGTCTCGGTGCGGTCGCCGCGGTTCAGCTCGCCGACCCGACCGAGGCGCCGGGATTCGTGAAGGCGCTGCGCGCACAAGGTATTTCGGGTCGCGCAGCGGGTCAGGGTGCGATGCAGATCTCGCCGGCGTTCGTCATGACCGACGAGCAGGTCCAGGATCTCGTCGACGGATTCGCGGTCGCACTGGGCTGACTGCGTCAGCGGTGGCACTGGGCTGACTGCGTCAGCGGCGGCGCAACAGCCTGCGCAGTGTCCGGCGCAGCCGGGTGACCGGTGTCGCCGGAATCTCCGTCAGCGGAACCTCGCCCGCGGAGTCGTGCGCGGCCGTCGCCTGCGCGTACCGCTCGTGCAGCACCGAGCGCACCTCGTCCGGGGTGTAACCCCGCCGCTTGCGTTCCGCACGCACCGCGACCGCGCCGGTCGCCGCGACGCCGACCACACCGGCCAGTCCGACCAGCTTCCACCACTGCCTGCCCCGAAGTGCCATGGCCCAGACCCTATCGGGACGACGGTGTCCGTCGCCCGGCCCACCCGCCTACCCGGCCACCCCGGCCGGACCGGTCGCGGGAGCCGGTCACCCGGGCATGGAAGGCTGTCGGGCATGGAGCACAGCGCGACACGATCCCGGATCACGCTCGACGAGGCGGTGGCGATCACCCGCACCGGTGACCTGTGGATCTTCCGGGGCAGCAGCGGAGCCGATCGTGCGATCCAGGCGTTGACGAACGCGCCGGTCAATCACGTCGGAATGGCGGTCGTCCTCGACGACCTGCCGCCGCTGATGTGGCACGCCGAGCTCGGAAAGAGCCTGCCCGACATGTGGACCGGCCGGCACCAGCGCGGCGTGCAGTTGCACGATCTGCGCAGTGCGGTGCAGGTGTGGAGCGCCCGGTACGGGCAGCGGGGCTGGCTCCGGCAGATCTCCACGCAGATCAGCCCGGAGCAGGAGGACCAGTTGCTGCGGTCGATCGCGCGGCTCGACGGCACGCCGTTCCCGTCCACCGCGAAACTGACGGGCCGCTGGTTCGCCGGTCGCCTGCCGCGGCTCCGGAAGCCGTCGGACGTGAGCATCGAGAGCGCCTATTGCGCCGAGGTCGTCGGGATGACGATGGAGGAGATGGGCCTGCTCGAACAGCGGCGGCGGGGCAGCAACTGGTACGACCCGGGCCGGTTCTGGAGCGGCGACCGCCTTCCGCTGGCACCCGGAGTCGAGTTCGGAAGGGAAATCGAAGTCCTCCTCAGCGAGGAGGATCTCGCGGCCGGGCGGCGGTCAGCGGGCGAAGGAGCGTGACTCGCAGCGTTCGACGCGACCGCCGACCTCGACTCGCCCGTCCGACAGCCAGGCCGTCCGGATCCGCGATCCGCGTCCCTGGGTGATGTCGAGGTCCCGGCCGAGGTGGGCGGTGAGCCGGACCGCAGCGGCCCCGGTCGCCTCGTCCTCGGGAATGCCGAACGCGGGCGCGAACATCCGTGCCCGGACGGTTCCGGCTGTTTCCCCGGTCCAGGCCCACACATACCACTCGGCTGCATCGGCGAAGTCTCCGGAGCTGCACCGGTCCACGTCTTCGGGGGCCGGCCGCTGATCGAGCACGAACGGCGGTGCCCAGTCCGCACGCGCACCCACCCAGGTGAGATCCCCGTCGTAGCGCACCGCGACCGGCCCGGCCGGGACCTCGAGGGTGTCGATCGGGGTTCCGCGATCGCGGAGCCACCAGGACAATCCGACCGTGGGATGACCGGCGAACGGAAGTTCCTTCGCGGGAGTGAAGATTCGGGCCTGGGCGCGCGTCCCGCCGGGTCCGGGCGGTCGGACGAAGATCGTTTCGCTGTACCCGAGTTCGGCCGCGATCCGCTGACGGTCGGCGGCGTCGACGTCGTCGTCGAGCACGATGCCGAGCGGGTTGCCGTGTTCTCCGCGGTCGTCGGTGAAGACCCGGACGACGTCGACCTGAATCGTCATGAACGAACAGTAACCCCCGCTGTATTCGTTCGTCGCGCCCGAGTCTAAAGGGAAATCTATCGGTCGGGATATACTGATAGGCGTGTCCGATCAGCAGTATCAGCCGACCCTGTCGCAGCTCCGTGCCTTCGTCGCGGTTGCGACCCACCGTCACTTCGGGACGGCGGCTGCGCGCTTGAACGTGAGCCAGCCGACGCTGTCGCAGGGACTCGCGGCCCTGGAGTCCGGTCTCGGCGTGCAGTTGATCGAACGCAGCACCCGCCGCGTGCTGGTGACCCCGGACGGTGCGCGCCTCCTGAATCAGGCCAAGGCCATCGTCGACGCGGCCGACGGATTCGTCGCCGCCGCCGCGGGCGTCACCGATCCGCTGACCGGACCACTGCGTCTCGGCCTGATCCCCACCGTGGCGCCCTACGTGCTGCCGACGCTGCTGCCCGAACTGCGGACCCACATGCCGTCGCTGTCGTTGCACGTCATCGAGGACCAGACGGCCCGGCTGCTCGAGTCGCTGCGCGCGGGGACCCTCGACGTCGCGGTGCTCGCGCTGCCGTCCGGATCGACCGGCCTGATCGAGATACCGCTCTACGCCGAGGACTTCGTGCTCGTCGTACCCCCGGACCACGCGCTCGCCGGTCGGGACGACGTACCGCTGACCGTGCTCGACGAACTCCCGCTGCTGCTCCTCGACGAGGGCCACTGCCTCCGGGACCAGACCCTGGACCTGTGCCGCTCTGTGGACGCGCATCCGCTCTCCGGCGACACCCGGGCGACCTCCCTCGCCACGGTCGTGCGCTGCGTCGCCGGCGGGCTCGGCGTCACGCTCATTCCGGCGTCGTCGGTCGCGGTCGAGTGCGCCACCGGCGATCTCGCGGTCGCGCGATTCGCCGAACCGGTTCCGGGCCGCACGATCGGTCTCGTGTTCCGTTCGTCGAGCGGGCGCGCCGAGGACTATCGCGCGCTCGCCGATGTGCTTCGGGAGGTCGCCCCGGAGGGCGTCCGGTAGCGGGGCACCCGATCGCCCCTTCTGCCGAACAGCTGCGGTCCGGCGGCGCGGGGAGCACCATGGCGGCATGTCACGCCCCGAGATCGGTCTGCAGGTGTTCGTACTCGACACTCCCGACCCGCGCGGTCTGGCCGCGTTCTACGCCGCGCTGCTGGGCTGGGAACCGGATTCCGACGCCACCGACGACGACTGGGTTCAGCTGCGGGCACCGGCCGGAGGAGGACTGGCGTTCCAGCGGGCACCCGGACACGTCCCCCCGAGCTGGCCCGCCGAGACCGTGCCGCTGCGCGCCCACCTCGACCTGGCGGTTACCGACCTCGAGGCCGCGGAGCGCTGGGCACTGCAGCACGGCGCGGTCCGCGTGATCGGACCGAATCCGAGCCCGACGTTCCGCACCTACCGCGACCCGGGTGGCCACGTGTTCTGTCTCGTCGTCACCGGATGAGCAGACCGGTCACACCGGATCGAACGCGGAGATGAGCCACCTCCCGTCGACCTCGGTCAGCGACACGAGCACGCTGCTCGACATCGCCGTCGGGTCGGGTCTGTCGGCGCTCGTGGTCACTTGATTGGTGAAGACCAGCACGGTGGCCGCACCCGCCTGCAGGTCAGAGACCGCCGCGCGCACGACCGAGGCGGTCGCGGTCACCGACTTCTCGCGCGCGGCCGGCGCGACGACCCGATCGGTGAACTCCGTGAAGTACGTGAGGAAGTCCCCGGTCAGATACGACTTTGCGGTCTCGAGATCCGCGTCGATCGTGTCCGGAGAGTAGGACAGCAGTGCCTCCGATCCGGCGGTGGCGGCGTCGAGCGCCGCGAGCGCCGCGTCGTCGCCGGTGCGGGCATCCGTCCGGTACAGGCCGAAGTACAGCCCCGACGCCACCGAGACGGACACGATCGCGAGAAGCGGCAGCACCATTCGAGCGGACACGAGGCGTCGCAGCTTCCCGGCTGTGGTGCTCACGGGGTCGGCGGAATCATTCTCGAAATCGTTGTTCACGGCACGAACTCCACTTTCGACATCTTCAGCTGGTCACCGTCGCGGGTGACGGTCACGCTGAGCCGCCACACCCGCGGCTCCTGATCGGCACCGGCCGCGTTGGTCACCTTCGAGGTCGCGGCGACCAGCACGACCGCGGAGTCGTCGGTCATCGACTCCACCGCGGCTGCGTCGACCGTGCCCTGGGTCGCGACGTTCGACCGCTCGATGACGTCGACGAAGTCCTGGGCCCGGTTCCGGAAGTCGTCGTGGAACTCACCGGTCGAGTTGTCGAGGACCCGCTGAACATCGGCGTCGGCGTCGTCGAAATCGAGCGTGGTCAGAGTGACGACACCCTGCCGTGCCGCTGCCTCGAACTCCGCCGCGCGGCGGTCGCGATCGCCGGCCTCGGCGTGATGCCACAGCATGTAGGCACAGGCCGCCACGGCTGTGCAGATCGCCACGCTCGCGGCCACCGCCGCGAGCGCCCGTCGTCGGCTGCCGGATCTTGTGCTTCCGGTCCCGGTCGATTCCGCCTCGGTCGTCTCCTCGGGGTCGTCCGAACCGGCCGTACGTGCCTGCAGGCGGAGGCGCGCGGCGCGAGCGCGCGCTTCGGCTGCGACCGCTTCGGCTTCGGCTTCTTCGGCGGCGAGGAGCAGGGACTCGGCGTCGGTCGACGACGGCACGTGGTCCGGCATGTGTACCTCCTCGGCTCGGCACGGCACGGGCGCTCCGCCTGTACGCTTCCGCATTCTCGGGGCCGGCGTCAACGTTCGGTCCCACGAATGTGTCTCGCCGACATCCCACATGTCAGCACGAAATGATCCGGAACGCAGGGAGAATCGCACTCGCGCTGTGATGTGCCACAGTTGCGGACTGTTCCGTCGGATGCCGGAGGGCGCACCGGTACGCGAATGCTGTTGGACAGCAACGCGATCGGTCATCGATCTCGAAGAGTGATGCGTGACCGGTTCGGTCGGGCCGTGGCCCGAACTACGGATGCGAGCCGAAAGTGTCACTGCTGTAGTTCTATTCGCGGGACGCCGGTGTCGAACGAGTGGGCGATCGTCCGAACGCGGTTACCCGGCGGACCGGCCCGTCCGACGCGCCCCCTCCCGGGGCGGTGACCGGCGGGCGGCCGGGCGGAGGGGTCGATTTCTCGTCTGTTCGCGCAGCGCCGGCGATGAGTATCGGCGCCGCTGCCGAACGCTCGTAAAGCGTTGTTGCGGGCAATGGTTGGAGCTTCAACCTAGCGCGGACGCGACGACCCGGCACGAGATCGAGTCGGCGCGCCTGCGGTGGACCCAGGTGTCGAAACTGTCTCGAATGAGACCCTTGTCACATCTGTCAAACCAACCTACTGTGTGTTTACTAGGTTCTGCGGTCCGCAGGGGGTTGCCGTGCCACACCGTTGTCGTGCGACGCGCACGGGGGTGCGCGTGTCGCCGAGGGCCGGTGGGGATGCAGTTCGGAAGTACCCGGGACACCAAGGTCGATGGAGTGCACTGCGTCCATCGGCAGGCGTCGGACCGGTCGTTCGTCACGGTAATTCGGTCTCGTCAGGCAGAAAGGAACTTCCATGACAGCTCGGCAGTTCGACTCGGCTTACCGGAAGGGCTCGGGGGACGAGGGGTCGCGGGAGAACGGGTCGTCAGCGGAATCCGACACTGTCGACTCGCGATACCGCCTCGACGTCGTCGCGCTGAATACCGCGGACGTCGTCCGGTTCGCCGGTGGTTGGCTGTTCGATCGCGTCATGGCCGGATGGAACGTCACGGTCTTCGTTCAGGATTCGTCGGATCTGCGTCCGCTGCGGATCCTGGGGGTGGGCACGGGCGATCTCGAATCCGTCCTGACGACCCGCCGCAAAGGGTTGTACCCGCACACCGTCGCCGTCGAGGCGGACCTGTACAGCTCCGATACCCGGGTCCGGGCCGGGGTCCACGCCGCTCTGGGGCACCACCCCACGGAAGTGACGCTGTGGGGCGATCGAATTCCGCCCGAGCTCGACAGCGAGGTACGGCTCGTGCAGCACCGCCTGAGTCTGGCTGCGAGGGCGTTCAAGGCCCAGGCGCTCGTCGCGGCGGGGGCGAGCGCAACCGACGTGGCCGCCGCCGAGACATTCTGTACCGGACGGTTGTCGCGGCCTCGCGTGCGATCGGACCTTCTGCCCGCCGGGTGATTCCCGCGCCGGTGCGGGGCGATCGAGACTCGTCCTCGCGCACGATCGCCTCGACCATCTCCTGGGAAGTGGTCGAGTCCGGAGGTGGTCGAGGCGGGGCGGCAGTGTGCGTGTTCGGTGGGTGTTCAGTTCGGACGGTCGATCACTGCAAATCACCGATCTTCGCTGCGTCGCGGCGTACCGTCACCGGCTCCGCGAGACGCTGCTCGTCGCACAGACGCTGGAGCTTCTCGAGTGTTTCGTCGAGGCCGGGACCCAGCCGTGGTCCCGGTGTGAAGGTGGCCGGCAGATTGCGCATGCCCTGGATGACGCCGATCGTCTCGTAGTGGACAGTGCCTTCCGGATCGCACCGGTAGTCGGGCATACGATCGAGGACCGCGGTCACCATCGACTTGAACACCGTGCGCGCCACATTGGACCCGATGCACCGATGGATTCCGAGTCCGAAACTGAAATGGCGATTGGCCTTGCGGTCCATGATGATTCGGTTCGGCTCGGGGAACAGGGACGGGTCGCGGTTGGCCATCGCCCAGGACAGCCACAGACGCTCCCCTTCCTTGAACTCGGTGCCGGCTGCTTCGAAGTCCGCCGCGATCGTACGTCCGTCACCGGGCGCGGGCGTGAAGTAGCGAAGGAACTCCTCGGTTGCGGAGTCGAGCAGAGAGTCACGTTCGCGGCTGAGTTCGTCGCGGTGTTCGGGATTCTGGGACAACCATTCGAGGGCGTGTGCGGTGAGCGCCGTCGTGGTGTCGAAACCGCCGCCGATGATCAGCCCCAGCATCCCGAGCAGCTCGAGGTCGGGGGCGGGCTCACCGTCGATGCGCAGTTCGAGGAGCGCGTTGACCAGTCCCGGCCGCGGATTCTGGCGGATCTCGTGCATGTTGGTGAGCAGGTCCAGTCCCATTGCCCGGTGCATCTCGGCGACGCGCGGGGCGTCGGGAGAACTCTCCGGTGTGTACACCGCCGCGTGGACCGGTTCGCTGTAGATCGACCACTGCTTCAACGGAATTCCGAGCATCGCCAGGGTCAGCACCGCGGGCACGACATTGGCGAGGTCGTCCACGAAGTCGATGCGGCCCTGCTCGATCTTCTCGTCGAGGCTCGCGCGGACGACCTCGTCGATGAACGGCTTCCACCGCTGCACCGCGGCCGGCGACAGATAGGGATTGAGCACCGAACGGTATTCGCGGTGTTCGGGGTCGTCCATCTCCAGGATGCCGCCGCGCACGAGTGACGCGCGCTGGGCGGTCGGGATCGAGATGCCCTTGTAGCCCTTGCGTTCGTTGTTGATGTCGTGATCGTTCGAGATGTGCGGGCAGCGGGCCAGTTCGAAGACCGCGGCGCTGCTGCTCGCGACCCAGTGGCCGTCGTAGGTGTCCGTCCAGGCGACGGGGCAGGTCTCGTGCATATCCTGGGTGATCGATTCGAACCGATGCCGGTACTCGGGTTTGTGGCGGTCGAAGTGGTATCGGTTCTTCTTGCGATCTTCGTCGGTGACGATGTTCTCGGTGGTCACGATGTGGCTTCCCTCGGCTGGTCGCGGTTCACGGCGCACGTCTGTTCGGTCGGGGTCAGAAGATGGAGACGGCTTGTTCGGGGCACGATCGTGCCGCCTCGCGCACCTGCTCTTCCTGATCGGACGGGACTCGGTCGTACACCGCGGACGCGTGGCCGTCGATCTCACTCAGTTCGAAGGCGCCCGGGGCGCTCATCGCGCAGAGCGTATGACCCTGGCAGCGTTGCGAATCGACTTTCACCTTCATTGACTTGTCCTTCGAGTTGTCGTGAATCCGTGCCCCGTAGGGGAGATGAACAGGGGGATCAGACGTGGTAGTCGTACCACTTGAGGTAGCCGCCGCCGTCCACGCGCAACTGCACACCGGTGACGTAGCGGGCTTCCTCGGAGACGAGGTAGACGATCGCGTTGCTGATGTCCTCGGGCTCGACGTACGGGATGCGCATCGCCTGCTGAACCCCGAAGGCCGGTTCGGCATCCGCGCGGGTCGGGTGCTCGAGGTCGGGACGGAACGAGCGGTACATCGGCTCGCTCTGCAACATCGCGGTGTTGCAGTTCGTCGGGTGGACGACGTTCGCGCGAATGCCGCGCGGCGCGAGGTGGGTGGCCAGGTCGTAGACGTAGTGCGTCAGTGCCCGCTTCGAGTGCACGTAGGCCATACCGCCGAGGTCGGCGCCCGGGTTGTCGACCTTCGCGGTGTCCATGAGGGCCGCAGTCGACCCGGTAGCGACGATGGCGGCGCCGTCGCCGAGATGGGGGAGCGACACCTGGATGGCGTTGATCGTGCCGATCAGGTTCGTGTCGATGACGTCGCACCAGGCCTGGATCTGCGGCTCGCCCTTCATTCCCGCGACGCCGGCCTGCGCGACGACGATGTCGAGCTTCCCGAACTCGGCGATGCCCGCGTCGAGCGCCGCACGCAACTGCGCCACATCGCGCACGTCCGCCTGCGCGGTCACGATTCGGCGTCCGGTCTTCTCGACCAGCCGGGCCGTTTCCTCGAGATCCTCCGGGCGGGCCATCGCGTAACCGATCGTCGGGATGTCCTCGCACAGGTCGACGGCGATGATGTCCGCGCCCTCCTCGGCCAGGCGAACCGCATGGCTCCGGCCCTGACCGCGCGCGGCGCCGGTGACGAACGCAACCTTGCCTTCAACTCGTCCCACGATCTTTCCCTCCTGTGTCTGTGGTCTCTCGGCCGCCGGCCGTGGCGCCGGGCGGAACCGGAGGATGCTGCTCGGCTGTCGGTCGTGTGCCTCGAGATATGCGGGTGTCCGCCGCGCGGTCGTGAAAGGAAGCTGTGTGGGGCATGCCCCGGTCGAATCACCTTCGCCTCGGAACAGAATGGTAATTCCGAGTGATGAGAATCATACTCTGCAAGGCGAGGTCGGGCAAGGATTCGGACATTCGTTTCCCCTCGGGGCGTGGGCGGCGGAGCCCGAAATGTGGCCGGTCCCATATTCGTTCGCGCAGCAAATGGTCTCCGCGCCGTGGAAGCGGAAGATCGTGCCTTCCACGGTCGAATGCCTGCGAAAGACCGGATTCCTCGTCCTGGGGAACATTCTTTCCCGTACCCTCGCGGCCGGTGGGGCTCTGCGTCGCGTTCAGGGATCGATGCAGGTGAAACTCGCTTCCGGCGCCGACGCATGTCAGCGGCGTTGCGGTCTCGGCGATGTGGGATGCGTCCGAGGTGGTCGGATCGCTGCGAATGTGCGTCCAGGGCGGTCTTCCGAATCGAAAGGGAATCGAATCGATGGTCAACGAACTGACCGGCAAGGTTGCCGTCGTCACCGGTGGAGCATCGGGGATCGGCCGCGCGATCGTCGAGCGGTACGTCGCCGAGGGTGCTCGGGTGGTCGTCGCGGACGTGGAACGTGAGCGTGCGGAGGAGCTGGTCCGTGCCTGTGGCCCGGCCTCGGTGTTCCGGTACACCGACGTCGGGGACATCGAGCAGGTCGCGGCCACGGTCGAATTCGCGGTCGAACGCTTCGGCGGACTCGATGTCATGTGCAACAACGCCGGCATTCCGGGCAAGATGCACAAGGGTTTCCTCCACGACGACCTCGCCGACTTCGGCAGGGTCATGGCAGTGAACCTGCTCGGTGTCATGGCTGGCACTCGGTACGCGGCCTCGTTCATGGCCGAGCACGGTGGCGGGTCGATCGTCAACATGTCCTCGATCGGCGGGATCCAGGCCGGCGGTGGCGTGATGACCTATCGAGCGTCGAAGGCCGCGATCATCCAGTTCACGAAGTCGGCGGCGATCGAATTGGCGCAGTACGACATCCGCGTCAACTGTATTGCGCCGGGCAGCATTCCCACGGCCCTGCTCACCACGTCGATGAGTGCGATGGCCGACGAGCGCAGCGAACGGCTCACGCGTGCGGTCCGTGCCTCGATGCAGACGGATCGCCCGCTCGAACGGGACGGGACCCCGGAGGACGTCGCCGAAGCCGCGCTGTACTTCGCGGGGGATCGGTCGCGTTATCTCACAGGGACGGTGCTTCCCGTCGACGGTGGCACCACCGCGGGAAAACCGTTGCGCCGGAAGCCTGCTCCCGCACCGGCCGCCCCTGCGTCGACGTCCTGAGCGGAGACCGGCAGGCATCACGCCGCGGATCGGCAATTTAAATCAACTGCTTGACTTAGCTGCAACCGTCGGTTTTACTGTGACGGGGATCACGGGGGATGGGATCGAGGGGCCACCCGAGTGAAGGCTCGGGTGGCCGCCCCCGATCGCAACGTCCTCACCCGGAACGAGAGCCGACGCCTCGCTGGGTGGGGCACACAAGGAGCGGATGCGATGACCACCGCGAATCGAACAGCTCGCGCCGAGCGTGTCAGCGCGACCCGGGGGGCGATTCTCGCGGCCGCCGAGCGGTTGTTCGCCGAACGGGGCATCGCGTCCGTCTCCAACCGGCAAATCAGTGAAGAGGCCGGACAGGGCAACAACGCTGCTGTCGGATACCACTTCGGAACCAAAGCCGACCTGGTCCGGGCCATCGTGCGCAAGCACAACGCGCACGTCGAACGGCTCTGCCATCGGATGGTTGCGCAGGTCGGCGACTCCGCCGATGTCCGGGACTGGGTGACCTGCCTGGTGCGCCCGCTGACCGAGCATCTCGATTCGCTCGGAAACCCCACGTGGTACGCACGATTCAGTGCACAGCTCATGCCCGACCCCTCGTTCCGCGACGTGGTCTCGGAGGAGTCGCTGACTTCGCAGTCGCTGCTGACCATCATCGCGGGACTGGAACGGTCGTTGCCGGACCTGCCGCCCGATGTTCGCCGCGAACGCTTCGCGATGGCCCGCCTGCTCATCGTGCACACGAGCGCTCAGCTCGAGCGCACGCTCGCGGACGGCGGCACCGGCTCCGACTGGACCGCGACCGGCACCAGCCTGATCGACGCGATCACCGGCCTGTTGCTGGCACCCGTCACTACCGGCTGACCTCCGGTTTCGGGCACCACGGCCCACATCCGTACCCACGAAGGAAGACGCCATGAAGGTCTACGTGGACCAGGACAGATGTATAGCCGCCGGGCAGTGCGTCGCGCACGCCGACGAGGTGTTCGACCAGCGAGAGGACGACGGCATCGTCGTACTCCTCGACGACAGCCCCTCGGAGGACCTCGCCGGCGGTGTTCGCGAGGCCGCGTCGATGTGCCCCGCACTGGCCATCCGCATCGAGGAATGACCCACGACCGATCACGAGGAGCGAGATGTTCGACACGCTGGCAGGACCCGAAAGCGTCACAGCCGCAGACATTCCCGAGTATCCCATGGACCGGGCCGCGGAATGTCCGTTCGCGCCGCCGCCACGGGTGCTGGATATGGGCGCGCAGCGCCCGCTCAGCCGGGTTCGCATCTGGGACGGCAGCACGCCGTGGCTGGTCACCGGCTATGCCGAACTCAAGGAGCTGATGTCCGATCCGCGGGTCAGCGTCGACGACCGCAAGCCGGGCTTCCCGCACTGGAACGAGGGCATGCTCTCGACGGTGCACAAGCGCCCGCGCTCGGTGTTCACCTCCGACGGGGAGGAACACACGCGCTTCCGGCGGATGCTCACCAAGCCGTTCACTCTCAAGCGGGTCGACGCGCTGCGCCCCGCAGTCCAGCGGATCACCGACGAGCACATCGACGCGATCCTCGCCGGACCTCGGCCCGCGGATCTCGTCACGGCCCTCGCGCTCCCGGTTCCGTCCCTGGTCATCAGCGAGATGCTCGGTGTGCCCTACGAGGACCACGAGTTCTTCCAGGCACACGCCACGATCGGCGTCGACCGGTACGCGACCGCCGAGCAGGCCGCCGAAGGCCGGACCGGTCTGGCGAAATACCTGATCAAGCTGATCGAGTCGAAGATCGACGAACCCGCCGAGGATGTCGTGTCCGAACTGGGCGAACGCGTCCGGGCCGGGGAGATCAGCATGAAGGAGGCTGCGCAGCTCGGCACCGGTCTGCTCATCGCCGGGCACGAAACCAGCGCCAACATGATCGCTCTCGGCACCCTGGCGCTGCTGCGCAACCCCGAGCAGCTCGCCGTCGTCCGCGACACCGACGACAAGAAGATCCTGGCCAACGCGGTCGAGGAACTGCTGCGCTACCTGAGCATCATCCAGAACGGTCAGCGCCGCGTCGCGGTCGAGGACATCGAGATCGCCGGCGAGACGATCCGCGCGGGGGAGGGCATCATCGTCGACCTCGCACCGGCCAACTGGGATGCAAAGGCATTCCCCGAACCGGAGAAACTGGATGTGCACCGGCCGGCTCGCATGCACGTCGGGTTCGGGTTCGGGCCGCACCAGTGCGTCGGACAGCAGCTCGCGCGGGCGGAGCTGCAGATCGTCTACAGCACGCTGCTTCGCCGTATTCCGACTCTGCGCCTGGCGATTCCGTTCGAGGACGTCGAGTTCAAGCACGACCGTCTGGCGTTCGGCGTCTACTCTCTGCCGGTCGCGTGGTGACCACCCGTCCGGTCCGACGAAACCTCGACGGGCATCACACCGATGTCGCGTCGCGAAATGTGTGAACCAATCGATCCGAAACGGAGGGTCACGATGCCGGTTCCGAACGCGAGCTCGTTGCTGTATCCACCCGAGGGATTCGGTCCACCGAAGGACCGGCGCGGTCACGCCGCGGGTGGGGTGGGATTGCCCGCCGGGACGAAGGTCTTCTCGGCCGACAACCACATCTCGCTCGCCGACGACATCTTCTTCGAGCGATTTCCGGAAGAAATGAAGGACCGGGCACCGCGCGTCTGGTACGAGGAAGGCGCGTACCAGCTCGGGCGCAAGGGAAAGTCGTTCCTCCCGGGCGATTTCAGTCACGTACTCATGCAGTACGACCCGTTGGACGGGTCCGGAAGTACGAACCTCGAAGCCCGGATTCGCGATCTCGGCGAGGACGGCATCGATGTCGAGCTCGCCTTCCCCAATGCACTCCTCGCGCTGTTGTTCTACCCGGACAAGGAAGTTCGCGAACTGTCCTTCCGGATATACAACGAGTACATCGCGGAACTGCAGGAACGGTCGAACGGCCGGTTCTACGGGGTCGGACTCATCAACTGGTGGGACGCGGCCGGTGCCCGGCGCACGCTCGCCGAACTGAAATCGCTCGGCCTGAAGACCTTCCTGCTTCCACTCTCGGCGGGCAAGGACAACGACGGCAATCAGATCGACTACGGCAGCACCGCGATGATCCCGGTCTGGGACGAGATCGAGGCGTCCGGAGTCCCGCTCTCGCACCACATCGGGGAAGCGCCGCTGTCGAGCCCGTGCGAGATCAACAGCGTCGCGGTCGGCATGATGCACAACGTCGCCCCGTTCCGGGAGATGTTCGCCAAGTACATCTTCAGCGGCATCATCGATCGTCATCCGGCACTGCGGATCGGCTGGTTCGAAGGCGGGATCAACTGGGTGCCGGCCGCCATCCAGGACGCCGAGCACCTGCTCGCCTCGTTCCGGCACATGCTGGACCGTCCCGTCGAACACGACATCCGGCACTACTGGGACGAGAACATGTGGGCCTCGTTCATGGTGGATCCGCTGGGACTGTCGATGGCCGACGAGATCGGAATCGGCAAGATCATGTGGTCGTCCGACTATCCGCACAACGAGAGCACGTTCGGATACTCGGAAAAGTCCCTCGCCGCCGTGGTCGAGGCGGTCGGTCCGGAAGCCGCGGCCCGCATCGTCAGCGGGAACGTGATCGATTTCCTCGGTCTGTGACGGTGCCCGAACGGCCCAGTGCTTCGAGACCGGAGGAGGACCGAGAGATTCGTGGACGGCAACGATGGAGGCGGGGCCGGCTCGGCCCCGCTGAGCGGACACGTCGTGGTGGAGTTGTCGACGGGCATCGCCGGTGCCTACTGCACGAAGATGCTGGCCGATGCCGGCGCCGACGTGGTGAAGGTCGAACCACCCGGCGGCGATCCGTTGCGGACCTGGAGCGCCTCCGGTACCCGGATCGAATCCGGCAGCGACGGAGCGCTGTTCGCGTTCCTGGCAGGAGGCAAGCGCAGCGTCGTCGCGGATCCCGACCTGGAGGAGGACCTCGACACGGTCCACGCGCTGCTCGAGACCGCGGACGCGGTGGTGTGGTCACGAGGATCGGCGGTCGCCGAACACCCGTCGCTGCGCCCCGAGCAGCTCCGGCAGGCGCATCCGCACCTGACCGTCACCGCGATCACTCCGTTCGGTCTGGACGGCCCGTGGAGCAACCGGCCGGCCACCGAATTCACCGTCCAGGCGTGGTCCGGCGGGATCATCGGGCTCGGGCGCGGCGCTCCCGACCGCGCACCGGTGCACATCGGCGGCAGGATCGGGGAATGGCTGACCGGTGCGACGGCCGCTGCGGCCGCGCTGGCCTCGCGGGCGCGCACCCGGCTCACCGGCGACGGAGAACTGGTCGACGTGTCCATGCTCGAGACCCAGATCCTCTGCCTGACCTACCATCCGGTCTCGTTCTTCGACGGACTCGATCGCCCGTTCCGCACCGAGCGGCGGCTGACCGTACCCGGGGTGGCCACCGCGCAGGACGGTCTGGTCGCGCTGGGGTGCGGAACCGCGCAGCAGTGGTTCGATCTGTGCGTCATGGTGGGGCACCCGGAATGGATCGACGAGGAATCACCGCTGTCCATCACCGAACAGGCCATCAAGATGGCCCCGGAGATCCGGGCGTGGATCGCGGAGCGGCCCGTCGAGGAGATCCTCGACTTCGCCGCAGCCCTGCGGATTCCGAGCGGTCCGGTCGGCAACGGGGAGAACGTCACCGGAATCGATCACTACCGCGTCCGGGGGACGTTCACGGACAACCCCCGGGGAGACTTCGTCCAACCGGTTCGCCCGTACCGCATCGAGCCCGGCACGCTGCCCGAACCGCGACCGTCGCCCGCCCTCGGAGAACACACGCGGGACTGTCGCCTGCGGGTCGGGACGCCACGGCCGGTGGACAACCGCGCCGCCGGTTCGGCCGGCCCTGGCCCGGTTCGGCCGTTCGACGGCCTGCGCGTGCTGGACATGACGAGTTTCTGGGCAGGACCGTCCTGCACCCACGTCCTCACGATGCTCGGCGCCGATGTCGTCCACTTGGAATCGGCCTCGCGCCCGGACGGTACCCGGCTGATCGCGGGAGTGCCGGTGTCCGAGGACGACTGGTGGGAGAAGTCGCCGATCTTCGCCGCTCTGAACACCGGCAAGCGGAGCCTGGCCCTGGATTTCCGCTCCGAACGTGGTCGTGAGGTGCTGCGCCGGCTGATCGCGACGTGCGATGTGATCGTCGAGAACTACACCCCACGTGTACTCGACCAGATCGGGCTGGATTTCGCCACCGTTCGTACGTTGCGTCCGGACGCGATCCTGGTCCGCATGCCGGGATTCGGGCTCGACGGTCCGTGGCGCGACAACCCGGCGTTCGCCTACGTCATCGAGGACAGTTCGGGCCTGAGCTGGCTGACCGGTCATCGCGATCAGAATCCGGTCGAGCCGTACTCGGTCGGCGATCCGAACGCCGGTGTCCATGCACTCGTGGGGCTGCTCGTGGCGCTCGAACAACGCCGCCGCACCGGTGAGGGCGCGCTGGTGGAGGCACCGATGGTCGATGCGGCGCTGAACATCGCCGCGGAGCAGGTGATCGAGTTCTCCGCGTACGGAACGCTTCTCGAGCGTGACGGGAATCGCGGTCCGGTCGCGGCGCCACAGAACCTGTACCGGACCGAGGAACTCGACGAGTTCGGGCGACCCGACTGCTGGGTGGCCGTCGCGGTCGAAACCGACGAACAATGGTCGTTCCTGCGTGCCGCGCTGGGCGATCCCGGATGGGCAGCGGATCCCGAACTCGACACCGCCGAGGGACGGCGTCGCCACCACGACCTTCTCGACGAGCAGCTGGCGCGGTGGTGCCGGGTCCGGACGGCGGACGAGATCGTGGAGGTGCTGTGGGGTGCCGGTGTGCCGGTGGCGAAGGTGATGCAACCGCACCGGCAGAGCGAGATACCGCAGCTCGCGCACCGGAGATTCTTCGAGGAACTCGACCATCCGGTTTTCGGCACGGCGCGGTACAGCACGATGGCGGCGCGATTCTCCGAAGGACCGTCCGACCTCCACACCCGCCGCGCACCGCTGCTCGGCGAGCACAATCACGAGATCCTCGCCGAACTCGGATTCGACGACGCGGAGATCGCCGCGCTCGAAGACGACGGTGTCCTCGGGCGCACACCGGTGTGGTGACGGGACGATGTACCCCGGAGACGACGAAACGCCGCCGGAACCGGCGGCGTTTCGCTGTCCGCAGTCAGGGAACGATGGTGGGCAGCGTGTCCCAGCCGCGCACCGTCGACGTCGGCGACAGCGCGGCGTTCGCCGCGTCGACCTCCCACTCGGGGAAACGCTTCAGGATCTCCTCGAGTGCGACCCGGCCCTCGAGCCGGGCCAGTGCCGAACCGAGACAGAAATGCGTGCCGACACTGAAGGTCAGATGCTGGCGGGGTTCGCGATGGATGTCGAAAACGTCGCTGTCGGGACCGAACTGGCGGTGATCGCGATTTGCGGCGCCGATCAGGAACATCATCACGCTGCCTTCGGGAACGTTGGTGCCGTGGAACTCGACGTCCCGGGTCACGTAGCGCGCGACGTGCGGTGCCGGTGGCTCGAACCGCAGCAGTTCCTCGATGGCCTTGGGGATCAGCGTCGGATCCTCGGCGAGTTGTCGTCGCTGGTCGGGGTGCTCGGCGAGTACCTTGCCGGCCCAGCCGATGAGCCGCGTCGTGGTTTCGTTGCCGGCCCCGGAGACGACGTTCACGTAGGTCAGGAGTTCGTCCCGGGTCAGCCGACGAACCGTCCCGGTCTCGTCCTCGAACTCGACCTCGAGCAATTCGGTCATGATGTCGTCCGACGGATGCTCGGCGCGCCAGTCGATGTAGGCGCCGAAGATGTCGCCGCTGACCATGCCGTCGGACGCGGCCTTCATTCTTCCGCCTTCCTCGGTCCGCATCTGCTCGTTCGCGAAGTCGCGGATCGCTTCCTGGTCCTCCTCCGGGATGCCCAGAAGCATGCCGATCGTCCGCATCGGCATCTGTGCGCCGATATCGGCGACGAAATCCAGGCGGCCCGATCCCACGTGAGGATCGAGTGCCTCGGCGCAGAACTGGCGGATCTTCGGCTCGAGAGCCTGGATCTTGCGCGGAGTGAACATCCGCGCCAGCAGTTTTCGATGGATGTCGTGGATCGGAGGGTCCTCGAAGAGCAGCACGCCGGGCGGAATCGCGATGTTCGCCTTGATGAGTTCGAGAATGGCCCCGCGAGCGGAGCTGAACGTCTGGTAGTCGACGAGGCCCTGATTCACATCCGAGAAGCGGCTCAGCGCGTAGAAATCGTGGGTTTCGTTGTAGTAGAGGGGCGCTTGTTCGCGGATACGCTTGAACATCGGGTAGGGATCGGCATTGATCTCGACGTCGTACGGGTCGTATCGAATGTCGCTGGCTGCGCTGGTCGTCACAGGTCTGCCACCTTTCGGAGGATTCGTATTCGCGTGCGCGCTGGGCAGGACTGCAGTCGGAACGATTTCATCGACTGCTACCAGTGTCGGGCCCCGAGTCTTGCGATGCAAGCATTATTCTCTGATTCTGAGAGTAGAGTTCTCATCCAGCACCGGATCGGGACGGGGAGGCCCGAAAGGTGCGAGACGGCAACGTTTTCGGAATGCGGCGCTTTCGGAGTGCGGCATTCCCGTGATCCCCCGTGGGTCCGACCATCGACCGGGAGGGTGCTGTGCAGGTCACGAGGTCCTACGACGCGCTCCTGTCCAAGGGGGAGGATCGCCGGCTGCAGATCGTCGCCGCCGCGCAGCGCATCCTCACGCGCAACGGCTGGCGCGGTACGACGCTCGCGCAGATCGCGCAGGAGGTGGGGGTCACCCCCGCCGGCCTGCTGTACCACTTCTCGTCGAAGGAGCAACTGCTGAACGCGGTACTCGACGCACGTGACGCGGACGATCACGCGCGCGCCGATCCGGCCGGGGATCTGGCCGAGGAGATCCGGAAGACGGCCTGCCGCATCGAGGAGTCGCCGGAGTTGGTGGGGACGTTCGTGGTGATGCTGGTCGAGAACCTGATGCCGGACGCGCCCCTGCACGGTCGGCTGCTCGACAGATGGCGTCTGTCCGTCGACATCGTTGCCGAGACGATCCGCTCCCACCAGCGTTCGGGCCGGTACCGGGAGGACGTCGACGCGTCGGTGCGGGCGGTCGAGATCATCGCGTTCATCAACGGAATGGAGATCTCGTGGCTGCTCGATCGGACGATCCCGCTCGGGGACGTCGTCGCCGAGTACTCCCGTTCGCTCGATCGGGATCTTGTCGCGGTCGTGGTGGAGTGAGCGCCGAACGTCGTCACCGCAGCGGTGCAGTTCGTGGGATCAGTTGTGCGCCAGAATCGTTGCTCACAACTCGCGGAGCTTCGGTCCTTGAGTTCTGACGAATCAACTGTAAGCTTTACGACAAGCGAGAATGTCGTTCGCAGATAGGGCAACGATGCGATCCGAAATCAGAGAATCATCCTGGGGACGGGGTGTCTCCGGTGCGCCACGGGAGTGGCCTGTGCCGGGCGGATGGGTGCGCGGACTCCTCTCGGGCGACTGGTCGGAACCGGCTCGTGCGGTCGGGGGACTGTTCGCGATGTCGGCCGACGCGGTGAAGTTCTTGTTCCGCAGTCCTTTTCAAGCGCGAGAGTTCCTGGAACAGTCCTGGTTCGTCGTCCGGGTGTCGCTGCTGCCGACGCTGCTCGTGGCGATTCCGTTCACGGTGCTCGTGAGCTTCACGCTCAACATCCTCCTGCGCGAGCTCGGCGCCGCCGACCTGAGCGGGGCGGGTGCGGCATTCGGCGCGGTCACGCAGGTCGGACCGATGGTCACCGTGCTGATCGTCGCGGGTGCGGGAGCGACCGCGATGTGCGCGGATCTCGGCTCGCGCACGATCCGCGAGGAGATCGACGCGATGGAGGTTCTCGGAATCGACCCCGTCCAGCGCCTCGTCACACCGCGGATGCTCGCATCCGGTCTCGTGGCGATGCTGCTCAACGGACTGGTCTGCATCATCGGGGTGATGGGCGGCTACACCTTCTCGGTGTTCGTCCAGGACGTCAACCCCGGGGCATTCGCCGCCGGAATCACCCTGCTGACCGGCATCGACGAGGTGATCATCTCCTCGGTCAAGGCACTGCTGTTCGGTCTCATCGCAGGACTCGTCGCGTGCTATCGCGGGCTGACGGTCTCGGGTGGTGCGAAAGCGGTGGGAAACGCCGTGAACGAAACGGTGGTGTACGCGTTCATGGCACTGTTCGTGGTCAACGTCGTGGTGACGGCCATCGGAATCCAACTGACGGCCAGGTGACGACACGTGCCCCCGAGTTCCGAGTACGCGCGCACCGTCAACCTGTTGCGGCGTCCCGTCGACGGACTCGGCCGGGTCGGCGATCACGCGATCTTCTACGTCCGTGCTCTCCTCGGCGCCCCCGTCGCGGCCTGGCGCTACCGGCGGGAAACCCTTCGGCTGATCGCCGAAACCAGCATGGGTGCAGGAACTCTCGCGGTGATCGGCGGGACCGTCGTCATCGTCGGATTTCTCACCCTGGCGACCGGCGGCACCCTCGCGGTGCAGGGCTACGCCTCGCTCGGGAACATCGGCATCGAAGCGCTCACGGGTTTCCTCGCCGCGTTCATCAACGTGCGGATCTCCGCGCCGGTCGTCGCCGGGATCGGTCTCGCCGCGACCTTCGGTGCCGGCGCCACCGCACAACTCGGTGCGATGCGGATCAACGAGGAGATCGACGCACTCGAATCGCTGGGCATCGAACCGATCGCCTACCTCGTCGGCACGCGCATCGTCGCAGGCCTGATCGCCATCACCCCGCTCTACGCACTGGCCGTGGTCGCCTCGTTCCTCGCGAGCCGATTCACGACCGTGTTCCTGCTCGGTCAGTCCGCCGGACTCTACGACCACTACTTCGCGACGTTCCTGAATCCGATCGATCTGCTGTGGTCGTTCCTGCAGGCGTTCCTCATGGCGTTGACAATCCTGTTGATACACACGTACTTCGGGTTCTTCGCCGCCGGTGGACCTTCGGGGGTCGGCACCGCCGTCGGTAACGCGGTGCGCACGTCGCTCATCGCGGTCGTCTCCGTCACCCTGCTCGTCTCGCTGGCGGTCTACGGCGCCAACGGCAACTTCAACCTGTCCGGATAGCGAGGTGGAAATGGGACCGAACGTGCTCCGGCCCCTTGCCGGGCTCGCGGCGATCGCGGTGCTCGCCACCATCGTCGCCGGTGCGGCCGCCATGTTCGACGGCCGCTTCACCGGCAGTGTGCGGATCACCGTGCTCTCGCCCCGCGCCGGACTGGTGATGTATCCCGACGCGAAGGTGAAGATGCGCGACGTGACGGTCGGCAGGGTGGACTCCGTGACGGCCCGGCCCGACGGCCTGGCCGAGATCGCCCTCGCGCTCGATCCTGCACAGATGGCGGCGATCCCGTCGAACGTCTCCGTCGACATCGCGTCGACCACCGTGTTCGGAGCCAAATTCGTGCAGTTCCTCCCACCGGACAACCCGTCTCCGGTACCTCTGCAGGCGGGTCGGGTTCTCGAATCGGAGCACGTCACCGTCGAAATCAACACCGTCTTCGAACAACTCGTGAACGTCCTCGACCGGATACAGCCGGAGAAGCTGAACGAGACGCTCGGGGCGGTCGCCGCCGCGATGAACGGCCGCGGCGACCGGTTCGGGCAGATGCTCGTCGACCTCGACTCCGTTCTCGGCGCGATCGAACCGGCGCTGCCCGCGCTGGCCACGGACCTCGCGCTGGCGCCGGCGGTGGCTTCCACCTACGCGGACACCGCACCCGACCTGATCACGACCGGCGCGAACGCCGCATCCATCGGCGACACCGTCGTCGACGAACAGCACAATCTCGACGCCTTCCTCCTCGGGATGATCGGGCTGTCCGACGCCGGACAACCCGTTCTCGCCGAGAATCGGGACGGGCTGACGACGCTGCTCGATCTGCTGGTGCCGACCACGACACTCACCGACGAATACAACGAGGCGCTGACCTGCTCCCTGACGGGCCTGGCCTTCCTCGCCGATTCGAAACCGGTGGACGTGGAAGGGCTCGGGCTGTCCGCGAACTTCCTGTGGGGTACCGACCCGTACCGGTATCCGGAAGACCTGCCGAAGGTCGCCGCCTCCGGTGGTCCCCAGTGTTCGGTCCTGCCGGTGCCGTACGAAGGCCGTCCGCCGTTCGTCGTCGCCGACGTCGGTGCCGACCCGTTCGATTCCGGACGACAGGCGGTCACCGTCGAGGGTCTGTCGGAGGCGCTGCTCGGGCGGGTCGCCGGACCGGCAGCACCGGATCCGGCACCGGCGACACCGTTCGGCATCCCGGCCCTGCCGAACCCGATTCCCGCCCTGCCGAATCTGTTTCCCGCGCTACCGGACCGGGGGCCGCGATGAGCAGCCGCAACGGCCCGATCCTCCGATTCGGGGCCTTCGCCGTCGTGATGCTGGTGCTGTCCGGCCTCCTCGTCCTCGTCTTCGGGGAGTACCGGACCGGTGCGACGACCACCTATTCGGCAGTGTTCGAGGATTCGTCGGGTCTTCGCTCCGGCGACCCGGTGCGGATCGCCGGTATCCGCGTCGGCACCGTCGCCGACGTGTCGTTGCGCGACGACCACTCGGTCGCGGTGACCTTCGACGCGGACCGCGACCTCGTGCTCACCACCGGCACGACGGCGGCGGTGCGGTACCTGAACCTGGTGGGGGACCGCTATCTCGCGCTCCAGGAAGGGCCGGGGTCGACGCAGATTCTCCCCGCCGGCGCCGAGATCCCGGTCGAGCAGACCGCGCCGGCCCTGGATCTCGACCTGTTGCTCGGCGGATTCAAACCCGTCATCGACAGCGTCGATCCGACCGAGGTCAACGCACTCACGTCGTCGTTGCTGCAGATCCTGCAGGGCCAGGAAGGCACCGTGGAGTCACTGCTGGCACGGACGTCCTCCTTCTCGAACGAACTCGCAGCGAACAACGAGATCGTGCAGAGCCTGATCGACAATCTGAACCGGGTGATGACCACGCTGTCCGACAGTGGCGGCGATTTCGCCGCGACGATCGACCGCCTCGAACGGCTCGTCGGCGAACTGTCGGCGGAACGCGACCCCATCGGTGCCGCGATCGAAGCCCTCGACACCGGCACGGCGTCGATGACGGACCTGCTCACCCAGGCACGGCCACCGCTCGCGGGCACCGTCGACGAACTCGCGCGGCTGGCACCACTTCTCGACGACGACAAGCAACGTCTCGACTCCGCGCTGGAGAAGGCCCCCGAGAACTTCCGCAAGCTCGTGCGGGTCGGCGCGTACGGAAACTTCATCCAGTACTACATCTGCGCCATCTCGGTGCGGGTGACCGACGAGAACGGCGAGACGGTCCAGTTGCCGTGGATCGAACAGGACTCGGGAAGGTGCGCTCCCTGACATGCTGCGCTATCGATCCACCAACCTGATCCGGAACGGCATCATCGGGACCGTCCTGCTCACGTGCATCCTGCTCGTGGGGCTGCAGGCGCAGGCGTTCATCACGGCGGCGACCACGCTGCCGTACCGCGCGACCTTCGTCGAAGCCGGCGGGCTCCGAGCCGGCGACGACGTCGTCGTCTCCGGTGTCGAGGTCGGTACCGTGTCGAAGGTGTCGCTGCTCGACGGTGATGCGCTGGTCGAGTTCTCCGTCGATTCGTCGGTGCGGCTGGGATCGGCCACCGTCGCCCACATCAAGACCGGCTCGTTGCTCGGCAAACGGATCCTGACGCTGGTGTCGGACGGGCCCGGTCTGCTGCGCCCGAACGAGGTGATCCCCACCGACCGCACCTCGTCGCCGTATTCGCTCACCGATGCGGTCGGGGACCTGACGACGAACGTGTCCGGCATCGACACCGACGCGGTGAACCGCTCCCTGGATCTGCTGTCCACGACCCTCGAGCGCATCGAACCGCAGTTGGGCCCGGCCTTCGACGGACTGACGGAACTGTCGCGCTCGCTCAACGACCGCAACGAGTCTCTGCGTGACCTGCTCACCGCGACGCGCGATGTCACCGGCATCCTGGCCGACCGCAGCGCGCAGGTGAACACCCTGATCCTCGACGCGAACACCCTGGTCGCCGTCCTCGCCGACAGGCGGCAGGCGATCGTGGACCTGCTCGCGAACACCGCCGCGGTGTCCGAGCAGTTGTCGAGCCTGGTCGCCGACAACGAAGCCGAACTGGCCCCGACGCTCGATCGGCTGAACTCCGTCGCGGCGCTGCTCGAGGAGAACCGGGACAACATCGCCGCGGCGCTTCCCGGACTGGCGAAGGTCGCACTGACCCAGGGGGAGGCCGTCTCCGGCGGCCCGTTCTACAACGCGTTCGTCGCCAACCTCGTCGACGGGCACATGATCCAGCCGTTCGTCGACCAGGCCCTCGGCGTCGATCCGCCGGCCGTGTTCCCCGTCCCCGGTCAGGAGCCGCGATGACACGCCGCACGATCGTTCTGCTCGCCGCAGCCGTTCTCGTCTGCGGTATCGTCGTCGCCTCCGCGATCGGGTACCGAGAGCTGTTCGGCCCCAGAACGATCCGTGCGGTATTCACGACCGCCACCGCGATCTACGAGGGCGACCAGGTGCGGGTCGCGGGCGTCGAGGTGGGGCACATCGTCTCGATCGAGCCTCGCGGTACCACCGCCGAGATCGTGATGGCCGTGGATCGGAGCGTCCCGATACCCGCGGCCGCGAGTGCGGTGATCGTGGCCCAGAGCCTGGTCGCGGCCCGCTACGTCCAGTTGACGCCGGCCTACCGCACCTCCGGTGAGACGATGGCCGACGGCGCCACGATCCCCCTCGAACGCACCGCGGTTCCCGTCGAGTGGGACGAGGTCAAGACCGAGCTCACCCGCCTCGCGGCGGAACTCGGCCCGGACGGCGACCTCTCGTCCAGCGCGGTGGGACGATTCGTCGACAGTACCGCCGACGCGCTCGCCGGCAACGGTGACAAGCTCCGCAGCACCATCGAGCAACTGTCCGGCGCCGGAAGGGTTCTCGCCGACGGCAGCGGTGACATCGCGGACATCGTCGCGGCGTTGCAGACGTTCGTGACGACACTGCGGGACAGCAACGTGCAGATCGTCCGGTTCGAGAACCGGCTCGCCACGTTGACCAGCGTGCTCGACGACAACACCACCGACCTCGATGCGGCGGTGACGAACCTGTCCGTCGCGGTCGGCGACGTGCAGCGATTCGTCGCGAACAACCGCGACCGTGCCGGCGAACAGATCCAGCGTCTGGTGAGCGTGACACAGAACCTCGTGGACAACAAGGACGACGTCGAACAGTTGCTGCACATCTTCCCGACGAGCATGGCCAACTTCTACAACATCTACAATCCCGATACCGCCACCGAGGCAGGGGTTTTCGTCGTCAACAACTTCTCGAACCCGATCCAGTTCGTGTGCGCCGGGATCGCCGCCGTCGAGAACTCGACATCGCAGGAATCGGCGGACAAGTGCGTCCGGTACCTCGGCCCGCTGCTGAATCAGCTGACGTTCAACTATCTTCCGACACCGATCAACCCGGTGAAGGGACCGTCCGCGCGGCCCGAGAACCTCATCTACACCGAACCCCACTTGATTCCGGAGGCCGGGGGCGTTGCAGCGGTCGGGGGCGCGCACACCCCGGCGGCGACGCCCGCGTCGAGCCTGCTCGACCTGTTGCTTCCCGGAGGAGGAACGCCGCGATGAGAACTCGAACATCCGCCGTCCCGCGATGTACGCCCGCGATGCTCCTGGCTGCCGCAGTCGTCGCGGCGACGGTGTCCGGCTGTACGTGGGACGGGGTGAACTCGCTGCCACTGCCGGGAACACCGGGCCGGGGGGAGGGTTCGTACACCTTCACCGTCGAGATGGCCGATGTGGGCACCCTCGAATCGAATTCGCCGGTCATGATCGACGACGTCGTCGTCGGCAGCGTCGGCCGGATGACAGTCCACGGCTGGCACGCCGACATCGAGGTATCCGTGGAGAAGGACGTCGCCGTCCCCGCGAACGCGGTCGCGACCGTCGGGCAGACCAGCCTGCTCGGATCGAGCCACCTGGCGCTGAACCCCCCGGCCGGTTCACCGCCCGAAGGACGACTGGCTCCCGGTGCCACGATCGTCCTCGATCGCTCCGCCACCTACCCGTCGACGGAACGCACCCTCGCGGCCGCGGCGGTGGTGCTCAACCGGGGTGGTCTCGGCCAGATCGGCGACATCGTCACCAACCTCAACGACGCGCTCGGCGGCCGCGAGGATGCGGCACGCGACCTGCTCATCCGGCTCGATACCTTCGTCGGCACGCTCGACACCCAGCGCGCCGACATCGTCGAGACCATCGACGGGCTCGAGCGCCTCGCCGGTACCGTGTCCGGGCAGCGAGACGTGGTCGCGGACGTACTGGACCGGCTGCCCGCCGCCCTCGAGACACTGCTGCAGGAACGACCGGCGTTCACCACCGCGCTCGACAGGCTCCGGACATTCAGCGACACCGCGACCGTCGCCGTCACCGATACCCGGCAGGATCTGGTGACGAACCTCGAGCACCTCGAACCGACGCTGCGTGCCCTCGCCGACGTCGGTGCCGATCTCGACAAGGCCCTCGCGTACGCGACGGTCTACCCGTACGGCCAGTCCGTGATCGACCGGGCGGTGCGCGGCGACTACCTGAACCTGTTCGCGACGGTCGACCTCACCGTGCCCCGGCTCCAGCGCGAACTGCTGCTGGGCACCCCGTGGGGTGATCCGAATGCGGTGGTGCAGGCGGCGGTCGGCGATCCGGGTTATGCGCAGCCGACCCGGGATCCGCTCGGGGCCGCGGTGGGAGGCACCCGATGATCCTGTCGCGCTTCGTCCGGTTCCAGCTCGTCGCGTTCGCGGTGCTCGGGCTCGTCGGGCTGCTCGTCACGACGTTCGTCTACATCCAGGCCCAGTCGCTCGTCGGCGTCGGCCGCATCCGGGTCACCGTCGACCTGCCGACCGCCGGCGGCCTCTACCGGTTCGCGAACGTCACCTACCGCGGCGTCGAGGTCGGAAGAGTCACCGCCGTCGGCCTGACTCCGGGCGGAGTGCGCGCGACACTCTCGCTCGACGACGACCACGACATCCCGGCGGACCTGGAAGCGCACGTTCGGAGTGTGTCCGCGGTGGGGGAGCAGTACGTCGATCTGAGGCCGCGCAGCGACGGAGCGCCCTTTCTCGAGGACGGCGCCGCGATCGAGGTGGCCGACACGATCGTGCCCCAGCCCGTCGGACCGATGCTCGACAACCTCAGTGTGCTCGTCGGGAGCATCCCGACCGGCAAACTCGACGACCTGCTCGACGAGATGCATGCCGGTGTGGGCGCAGTCGGCTACGACCTGGGTTCACTGCTGGATTCGTCGTCGACGCTCGCGGCAGACGCGAACGGTGTCGCGGACCGCGCCCGGACGCTGATCGAGGACACCGTGCCCCTGCTCGATTCACAGGTGCAGAGCCTCGACGCGATCGACGTGTGGACGCGCAGCCTGGCGGGGGTCACCGGACAGGTCGTATCCGACGATCCGGAGCTGCGCACGGTACTGCGGACCGGCCCGGGCTTCGCTCGGGAAACCGCTGCCCTGTTCGACACGGTCGACCTGACGCTGCCGGTGTTGCTGGCGAATCTCACCACCGTCGGCCAACTCGCCGTGACCTACAACGCGGGACTCGAACAGCTGCTCGTGCTGTTGCCGCCGGCGGTGTCGATGATCCAGGCCGTGCAACCGTCGAGGAACGCCTCGGGACTGGGCCTCGGGGACTTCAGGATCGGCGGCATCTCCGATCCGCCCGCCTGCACGGTCGGGTTCCTGCCGCCGTCGCAGTGGCGACCTCCGTACGAGACCGACACTGTCGACACCCCGGAGGACCTGTACTGCAAGCTCCCACAGGATTCGCAGATCGCCGTCCGCGGCGCCCGCAACATTCCCTGCGCCAACAATCCCGACAAGCGCGCCGCGACCGCCGAATTGTGCAACAGCGACCGGGAATTCGTGCCGCTTACGACCGAGCAGCCGGTCGTCGGTCCCTATCCGTACGACCCGAACCTGGAAGAGCAAGGGCTGCCACAGGATTCGCGATACCATCCCGACGGGTCCCTCGTGGCGCCGGAGGCGGCGCTCCCGCCGATCCCGAGCGCGCGCGGAGTGGTATCGGAACCTGCTTCGGCGCAGTACGATCCGCGCACCGGACGGTACTTCGGTCCGGACGGGCAGTTGTACCGGCAGGGTGATCTCGCCGCCGGTGCCGAGCCGGCCACGTGGCAGGACATGATGCCCCGCTGAACGTGGTCGTCGGGCCGGGTGATGCTCAGCCGCGCCGTTTCCGGACCCGGCCGGCGCTCTTGGGGCGCCCGGCGTTGCCGCGCCGCGTCTTCGGCTTCTTGTCGCCCACGGCCTTTCGGGGCTGTGAACCCTGCCGTTCCCCGCGGCGCTTCGTCTTCTTGTCCGGTTCGTCCTGCCGTCCCCGCGAGCTGTTCGCGGTGCGGCCGCGCACGATCCCGACGAACTCCTCGACGAGATCGGTGGTCCGGTCGGTCAGCCACACGAGGCCGACCTGGGACTGCGGGGCGTCCACCACCGGCCGGTACGTCAGGTCCTTGCGGTGGTGCAGCCGGGCCAGCGACTGGGGGGTGACGAGAACCCCGACCTCGGAGGCGACGTGCGAGATCGCGCCCTCGGTGGTTTCCGGACGTTCGAAGGCCTCCTCGCCCGGAAGCTTCGCCCAGTCCAGCACGTCGTCGAGCGGATGCAGGACGGTCTCCTCCTCGAGGTCGGCGACCGACACCTCCTCGACGGCCGCGATCGCATGTTCGGTCGGGACCACCACGACCGAGACCTCGGTGTAGAGGCCGATCACCGACAGCCCGTCGCGTTCGAGCGGCAGTCGCAGCAGCGCGGCATCCGCCTGGTCCTCGCGCACGCAGGCGGCACCGGACGTGGACGGGACCGGCACCAGTTCGATCGGGATATCGGGCATCCGCTCGGTCCACACCCGTACCCATTTCGCCGGGGTGACCCCCGGGACATAGGCCAGCCGGAACACCTGCGGAGACTCGTCACTCACCCGGTCAGGGTACCGGTCGGATCTGTCGTCTTGGGGTTCAGTTCTCGGACAGAGGCCCGTGCGTCCAGCGACCGCCGAGCATCGTGCCCCACACCGGGGTCTCGGCGAGTGCCGCGCCGGTCGCAGGAAGCGTGTCCGTGTCCAGCACCACCAGGTCGGCGACATCTCCGACCGTGACCCGCTCCCGGCCGCCGGTGGACGCGGCGAGCGCGACCGGCCACGGCAACTCGTGCTCCCGATGCCACACCCGCCCGTCGGGGAGGGTGCGGTCGACGGCGGCGGCCAGCGTCAGCCACGGATCGAGCCGCGCCACCGGGGCGTCCGAACCGAGCGAGAGCGTCGCGCCCGAGCCGAGCAGCGTGCCGTACGGGAACGCGCGGGCGGTGCGACCGGCCCAGTACCGATCGGCGAGCTCGGCGTCGTCGTGCACGTGCGCGGGCTGAATGCCGGCGGTCACCCCGAGCTGCGCGAAGCGGGCGAAATCCGCGTCGGCGACCAGCTGTGCGTGCTCGACGCTGCCGCGCGCCCCGGTCGCCTCGAAGCAGTCCAGCACGTGTTCGCAGGCACGGTCGCCGATCGCGTGGATCGCGGAATCGATGCCGTGGTCGCGTGCCCGCGTCATCCACTGCGCGAGCTGGTCGGGCGGCACGGTGAGCACGCCGTGGTCGCCGCCGGGATACGGATCGTGGCAGTAGGCGGTGCGGGTGCCGAGCGACCCGTCGACGATCACCTTCATCGGCCCGACCGTGGCCAGTCCGCCGGTGCCCGGGATCTCGTGGCCGGTGCGCCGGCCCGCGTCGATCGCGGCGTCGAGCCACTGCGGCCAGATACCGCAGCGCACCCTCAGCCGGTCGGTCCCGGCCGTGATGCGCCGCGACCACGCGGCGATGTTGTCCGCGATCTCGAAGTCGACGATCCCGACCACTCCGCGGGCGGCGACCGCGCGGGCGGCATCGTCCACCCACCGGTCGAGCACGTCGGGGTCGACGCGCTGGATCTCGTTCATCAGCGGCATGAATTCGGCTTCGCGCAGCAGGCCGGTCGGATGCGGAGCGAGCGAGAAATACTGCAGGGCAGCGGTATTGAGCCACGCACTGTGCAGGTCGGCGCTGACCGCGACGAGCGGCCGGTGCGGTGCGATCGCGTCGAGCAGCGCGGCGTTCGGCTCGTCCGGCCACAAGCCGTCCCGAAACCCGTGCGCCACCACCACATCCGGTTGTGATTGCCCGAGACGGGTCGCGAACAGCGCGACCACCTCCGCGGCCGAGCGCGCACCCGGCAGATCCAGCGCGGCCTGCGACAGCGCCCACTGGTCGAAATGCACGTGCGAGTCCCACAGCCCGGGCAGCACCAGGCGGCCGTCGAGATCGACGACCTCCCCGGCACCGTCGTCGGTGACACTGTGGTCGTAGGTGGCACTGCCGGCGACACGGCCGTCGTGGATCGGCAGATCGACCGGGTCCGCACCGGGAGCGAGGCGGGCCCGACGAAGCAGCATCGCTCAGCCCTCGACGATCTCGAACTCGTCGAACACCACCTCACCGGCAGCATCCGACTCGGCCAGGTTCACCTCGCCGATCAGCGCCCAGCCGTGATCGCCCGCGGGATCGGCGAGCGTCTGCCGCACCCGCCACAGCGTCGGTTCCTGCACGACGGAGAACAGCCCCGGACCGCGTGCGTCCGGTCCGGTGCCGATCTCGTCGTACTCGTCGAAATACAGCTCGAGCAGATCCGCCCAGTCCTCGGCCTCGAGTCCGTCACCGAGCTCGGCCAACTCGTCCCACCGCTTCCGGGACGCGAGTTCCACCCGCTTGAACATCGCGTTGCGCACCATCACCTTGAACGCGCGGGTGTTCGCGGAGATCGGGCGCGGCGTGTCCGCACCGAAGGCGAGCTGCTGGTCGTCCGCCTCGACGGCGGGGTTGGCGAGCTGCTCCCACTCGTCGAGCAGCGACGAATCGACCTGGCGGATCAATTCCCCGAGCCATTCGGTGAGGTCCTCGAGTTCCTCGGTGCGCGCCGAATCCGGCACGGTCTGGCGCAGCGCCCGGTACGCGTCCGCGAGGTAGCGCAGCACCAGCCCTTCGGAGCGGGCGAGCCCGTAGTGCGAGACGAGTTCGGAGAACGTCATCGACTTCTCGACCATGTCCCGCACCACCGACTTCGGCGACAGCGGCGTCTCGGACACCCAGGGATGTCCGGCCCGGTAGGTCTCGAAGGCCGGCTCGAGCAGCTCCGCGAGCGGCTTCGGCCAGGTGACCTCCTCGAGCAGCTCCATGCGCTCGTCGTACTCGATCCCGTCCGCCTTCATCTGCGCGACCGCCTCGCCGCGCGCGGCGTGCTGCTGCGCGAACAGGATCTGCCGCGGGTCGTCGAGGGTGGACTCGATCACCGACACGACATCGAGCGCGTAGGTGGGGGACTCCATGTCGAGCAGTTCGAGGACGGCGAGCGCGAACGGCGACAGCGGCTGGTTCAACGCGAAATCCCGCTGCAGGTCGACGGTCAGCCGCGCCCAGCGGCCGTCCTCGTCGGGGGCGTCGAGGCGTTCGACGATCCCGGCCTGCAGCAGACCCCGATACAACTCGATCGCGCGCAGGATGTGCCGTCGCTGCGCCTTGCGGGGTTCGTGGTTGTCCTCGAGCAGGTGACGCATCGCGTCGAAGCAGTTACCGGGACGGGCGATGACGTTGAGCAGCATCGAATTGGTGACGCGGAACCGCGAGACCATCGGCTCGGGTGGTGCGGCCACGATCTTCTCGAACGTCGCCTCGCCCCAGGACACGAAACCCTCGGGTGCCTTCTTGCGCTGCACCTTCCGCTTCTTCTTGGGATCGTCGCCTGCCTTGGCGAGCGCACGATGGTTCTCGATCTCGTGCTCGGGGGCCTGCACGACCACCGTGCCCATCGTGTCGAACCCGGCGCGTCCGGCGCGTCCGGCGATCTGGTGGAATTCGCGGGCCTTGAGCTGGCGCATGCGGGTGCCGTCGAACTTGGTCAGACCCGTGAGCAGGACCGTGCGGATCGGAACGTTGATCCCCACACCGAGGGTGTCGGTCCCGCAGATCACCTTGAGCAGTCCGTCCTGCGCGAGACGCTCGACGAGCCGCCGGTACTTCGGCAGCATTCCCGCGTGGTGGACGCCGATGCCGTGGCGCACCAGCCGTGACAGCGTCTTGCCGAAGCCCGTCGAGAAACGGAACGCGCCGATGGCCTCGGCGATCGCCTCCTTTTCCTCCTTGCTGCACATGTTCACGCTCATGAGTGCCTGGGCGCGTTCGAGTGCCGCGGCCTGCGTGAAATGCACGACGTAGACGGGAGCCTGATGCGTGGTGACGAGTTCCTCGATGGCCTCGCCGATCGGGGCGAGCGAATACGAGTACGTGAGCGGCACCGGACGTTCGGCGCCGGAGACCTCCGTGGTGGGTCTGCCGGTGCGGCGCGTCAGATCCTCCTGGAACCGGCTGACGTCACCGAGCGTCGCCGACATGAGCAGGAATTGCGCGTGCGGAAGTTCGATCAGCGGAACCTGCCACGCCCAGCCGCGGTCCGGTTCCGAGTAGAAGTGGAACTCGTCCATGATCACCTGACCGATGTCCGAGTCCGCGCCCTCCCGCAATGCGAGGTTCGCGACGATCTCCGCGGTCGCGCAGATGATCGGCGCACCCGAATTCACCGAGGCGTCACCGGTCATCATCCCGACCAGGTCGGCGCCGAACACCTCGCACAGCGCGAAGAACTTCTCGCTGACCAGTGCCTTGATGGGTGCGGTGTAGAAGGTGCGCTTGCCGGTGGCCAGCGCGAAGAAGTGCGCACCGAGCGCCACCATCGACTTTCCCGAACCCGTCGGCGTCGCCAGGATGACGTTCGAGCCGGCGACGATCTCCATCAGCGCTTCCTCCTGCGCCGGATAGAGCGTCAGGCCCCTGTCCGTCGTCCAGGAGGTGAAGGCGTCGAACAGCGAGTCCTCGTCGACGGGGTCGGGGATCAGATCCGGCAGCAGCACCGTTACAGGCTAGGGCATGTCTCCCAATCCCTATTTCGGGAGACACGCCCTGGTCGACCTTCGCCCGCCGACGAGCCACGGTCCGTGTCCGGGTGGCGCCGCACTCGTCAGGTGGCGCTGCGCTCGTCGGCGCCCATCGCGTCGAGGACCGCCATACGGGTCTCGGGACCGCCGCCGATCTGGCTTTCGCTGACACCGGCGATGAGCAATTGCCGCCAGCGCTCGGCGTCGAATTCGAGCGGGGGAGTGGTGGTG
Organism: Rhodococcus sp. O3; assembly: GCF_048897285.1. Classification (NCBI taxonomy): domain Bacteria; kingdom Bacillati; phylum Actinomycetota; class Actinomycetes; order Mycobacteriales; family Nocardiaceae; genus Rhodococcus; species Rhodococcus sp. O3. Next base: position 56,842 of record NZ_JBMBTE010000006.1, on the reverse strand, counting down.
AGGAACTCCTCGACGACTCGCAGGAACCGGATCGGATCGTCGCGGAACGGGAAGTGCCCGGCACCGCGGAAGATGTCCAGCCGGGAGCCCGGCATCGCGGAATGGGCGAGATAGCCGTGGCCGACCGGGATCACGCTGTCGCGATCGCCCCAGATGAGCTGTACCGGCAGGTTCTCGGTGAGGTAACAGCGGTCGAGCATGGTGACGACCTGCCCGCGCCAGTCCACGACCGCGCGGAGGGTGCGCAGGTACGCCTCGTAGGCGGTGGGGTCGGGCAGTTCGCTGAGCACCCGGACCAGATCGGAGGTGTCGTGGAGCAGTGCGCCCGGGCGCAGCGGGGTGCCGTGCAGCCGGCTCAGCACGTTGCCCGTGATCTTGACCGCCGGCAGGGCGCCGGGCAGCCGCAACAGCTTGAGCGCCTCGGCGAACACCGGCATCGACACCAGACGCAGGACCGGATGCACGTCCTTGGTGACGCCGCCGGAGGAGACGAGGATGAGGCGATCGACCATGTGCGGGAACTGGTAGGCGAACTGCATCGCGACGCCGCCACCGAGCGAGTGCCCGATCACGGTGACCTTGTCGATGTCCAGGACCGACAGCAGATCGCGCATGCCGTTCGCGTACGCGGCGACCGAATAGTCGGCGCGCGGCTTGTCGGAACGGCCGTGGCCGAGCAGGTCGGGGGCGATGACGGTGTAGTTCTCCGCGAGGTGGGGGATGATCTCCTGCCACGTCGACGAGTTGTCACCGATCCCGTGGATCAGCAGCAGCGCGGGACCGCTCCCGGCGAGCCGGAAGGCGCGGCGGTAGCCGTGGATCGTGCGGAAGACCAAACGCGGTTCGGAGTCGGGAACCGGGCGGAGTTTCCGTGTGCGCGCTGTACCCATGAACGTCTCCTGACGACGTCGCGAGGATCCGGGGTCACGAGGACCGTCGGAAGGCCGGCCGGTGTTCTACCGCCTGCCCACTCTTGCATGCTCGGTGAGCGTACCGACTGTATGTGGCCCGGACAACACGAAGAGTAACAGCGAAGTAACCGCCCGGTAATCGCCGCAGGTCCGGCCGCTGCCGGACCGTAACTTCGCCTACGGCGTCGTGCCCGGATCGTCGTCACGGCGCTCGTACTCGGCCAGGAACCGCTCGAACTCCGCACCCAGTTCCTCGCCCGTCGGCAGGCTCTCGTCGGCGGGCAGGGGAGACGCCTGCTGCTCCTGCGCGGCCACGTAGCTGTCGTACTGACGTTCGAGCGCGCGGACCACCGTCTGGACCTCCTCGTTGTCGCCGATGTGCTCGTCGACCTGCTCGCGCACGCGCGCCGCGGCCTGACCGAGCGCCTCCAGCGGCAGCTTCAGATCCGCGACCTCCGCGACCTGCTCGAGCAGTGTCTCGGCTGCGGCCGGGTAGTCCGTCTGCGCGAGATAGTGGGGAACGTGGACGGAGAACCCGACGGCCTCGTGCCCGTGCTGCGCCATCCGCAGTTCGAGCAGCGACGACGCCCCGGCCGGCACCTGCAGTTCTCCGGACCAGCGGTGGTGGTCGGCGATCAGATCCTTGTTCGTCGAATGGGCGGTGACCCCCAGCGGACGGGTGTGCGGGATCGCCATCGGAATCGCGTTGATCCCGATGGTCCGGCGCACCCCGAACTGCTCGGCCAGCAGCCGGACCGCGGTGATGAACCGCTCCCACTTCAGGTCCGGCTCCACGCCGGCGAGCAGCAGGAACGGAGTCCCGTCGGTGTCGACGAGCGCGTACAGGTTCAGCTCGGGCGCGGCGTAGTCGGAGAAGTGATCGGACTTGAACGTCATCAGCGGCCGGCGCGAGCGGTAGTCGATCAGCTCGTCGACCGAGAACGACGCGACCAGTTCGGTCTCGAGGCTCTCCCGAAGATGCGTCGTCGCCAGCCGCACCGCGTGCCCGGCGTCGGCGAACCCTTCCAGTCCGTGCACGAGCACGGGCCCCCGACCATCCGCCGACGTCAGGCGCGGAGCGGGGAACTCCAGCTCGTACATGCGGGACTGCTCGTCCATGCAAACACTCCGATCGTCTGAACCACCCGCGCCACCCGAAGGCACGCGACGTGGCATGGTGGACAACGAGTCTAGTTGAACCGGTGAACGGCTCATGCCCGGGCACGGGACCGGGTCGTCGAGCGTCGGAGGTCCCAGTGGCAGGGCACGATCGTCGAGAATCCCACTCGCGGGGCCGGTTCCGGCGCGCACGATCGGCGGTGGTCGCGGCACTGCCGGCGCTTCTCGTCGTCACCGCGTGCGCGACCACCGTCCCCGGTGCGCCCCTTCCACAGGCGTCCTCGGTCGACGGTCTCGCGGCGACCGCACCGGCTTCACCCTCGTCACGGCCTCCGGCGGAGCTCCTGCTGCCCCCCGAGGAATTCCCCGAGCCCTACGTGGCCGTCGTCCTGCCACCGCAGGCGGTCGCCCAGGCCGCTCCGGACCTGACCGGTGTCCCGGTCGGTGCCAAGGTGAACCCGCCCGGGTGCCTGCCACCCGTACAGGACTACGGGCCGGACGGCACCGCCATGGTCGTGGGCACCGACAACGACCGGCGAGCCACCATCAGCGTCGAACTCGTCGCGGGCGCAGCACCGCTCGAGAACCTGCGCACCTACCTCGCGGACTGCCCGGAGATCGAGACCACCCACCGCGGTGCCACCGCGACCGTCACGACGGTTCCCGAATCCGCGCCGCCGTCGCCGGCGGCGGGAGTCGACACCCTCGAACTGTCCCGCACGGTGCGATCCGGGAGGGGGGACGACGCGGTCACCCAGTCGATGCGCACCCGCATCGCGCAGATCGGGGATCTCCGGCTGCTCGTGACCTACATGTCGTTCGGGGCCGACGATCCCGACCTCGACAACCTCGGCATCGTCTACGACGCCGCGGTCGCGCGAATCCTCGCGGGATGACTCGGCGCCGGTAGCCGGCGCGTTATCAGCCGGGTCCGACAATCCCGGCGCCGCGGGTCCGTGATCACCGTGGTGCGGCGAGAGTTGTCCACAGGCGCCCGATCCATCCCCAGATTCCGCGATTCCCGTCGTCGGCCCGCCCGAGCGGCACCCGGATCGGGGAAGGTCGGCGCATGACCACATTCGCCTCGTCCTCCCGTCCGCTGCGGCTGACCGAACCCGGTGAACTGATCGCCGCGGTCCCCGCCCTGCTCGGGTTCACCCCGGTCCGCTCCGTGATCGTCGTGAGCCTGAGCCCGTCCCGCGACACCCCGGGCGCCGCCGCGATCGGAGCCGTCATGCGGCACGACCTGCTGCTCCCGGACGGCGACGAACCGGTCCCCGAGCTGATGGGCGCGGCGTTCGCCCGCTTCGGCACGGTGTGTGCGCGTGACGGGGCCGAAGCGGTTCTCGTCGTCCTCGTCGACCCCCGGCTGGACCGGCCGGACAGCGCGGCGGTGGACCAGGCCCGCCGGGTCGTCGACGCCCTGATCGCGGAACTGGCGCACCACGGCATCGACGTGGCCGGGGTGCACGCGGTGCCGGAGATCGGCAGCGGAAGCGAATGGTTCGCGCTCGGCCGCGATGCGCGTCGCGGAACGGTGCCGGATCCGGCGGCGTCTCCGGTCGCCGTCGCCCGCGTCTACGAGGGTGGCCTCATCCGGCGATCACGCACCGAGCTGGCGGAGGTTCTCGAACCGCTGCCGATGCCGGTGCGCAGCCGCGTCGCCGGGTACATCGACGAGGCGGTCGACTCCCGTGACCTGGCCTACGAATACGCGGTCCGGGCGGGTGGCCGCGACCACGCGGACCGGATGGAACTGGAAACGGTCCTGGACCGTATCGCCGATCACGACAACGGAATCGAAACACTCGCGCCGGAGATGGCGGAACTCGCTGTGCTGCTGTCGAATCCGACGGTCCGCGATGCCGTGCTGGCGCTCGCGGCCGGTCCGTACGCGGATGCGGCCGAGCGCTTGTGGATCACGCTGACGCGGTCGTTGCCCGACCCCGAGCGCGCCGAGGCGGCCGCGCTCGTCGGATTCGGGGCGTACATCCGCGGAGACGGGCCCTTCGCCGGCGTTGCGCTCGGGGTGGCGCTCGAGGCGAACCCGCGACACCGGCTGGCCGACCTGCTCGATCAGGCGTTGCAGGCGGGTCTGCGCCCGGAGACCGTGCGGGGTCTCGCCGACACGGGATTCGAGATCGCTGCGCGACTCGGTGTCCCGCTACCGCCGCCGGATCCCGCGGGATGACCTCAGCGCCGTGCGGCGTGCGATCGGTCGCCCAGCTCGCGGAGGTAATCCCATGCGTCCGAGACGATCTCGTCGAGATCGGTGTGCTTGGGTTCCCACCCGAGTTCCTCGATGGCGCGGCGGCTCGACGCGACGAGCACGGCCGGATCGCCGGCGCGGCGCGGCGCGTCCACCGCGGGGATCGGCAGACCCGTGACGCGTTCGCAGGCCGATATCACCTCGCGGACGCTGAATCCCTCTCCGCTGCCGAGGTTGTAGATCGTGTGCGTGCCCGGCTGCGCCGAGTTCAGAGCCAGCAGATGCGCGTCGGCGAGGTCCTTGACGTGGATGTAGTCGCGGACCGCGGTGCCGTCCTTGGTGGGCCAGTCGGTGCCGAACACCGAGATGTGTTCACGCTGCTTCAATGCCACCTGCAGAACGAGCGGAATGAGATGGGTTTCGACGACGCGGTTTTCGCCCGCACCGTGATAGGCACCGGCGACGTTGAAGTACCGCAGGCTCGTCGCGGCCAGACCGTGCGCGTGCGCGTACGACGAAATCGCATGGTCGATAGCGAGTTTGGAAGCACCGTACGGATTGGTGGGCCGGGTCGGCGCGTCCTCGGTGATCGGAACCTGTTCGGGCTCACCATAAGTCGCGGCCGTAGAAGAGAACACCAGACGCGGTGTCCCGGAAAGCCGGATGGCTTCGAGCAGTGCGAGTGTCGTCACGACATTGCCCTGCCAGTACTTCTCGGGCACCTCGACGGATTCGCCGACCAGCGACTGCGCGCCGAAGTGCAGCACCCCGTCGAACCGCGGCATGTCCGCGCCCACTCCGAGAACCTCGGCGGCGACCTTCCCGATGTCGCCCTCGACGAACTCCGCGCCGGCGGGCACCGCGTCCGCGTTCCCGGTCGACAGGTCGTCGACGATCACCACCTCGTGACCCTGTTCGAGCAGGACGGTGCTGCACACGCTACCCACGTATCCGGCACCGCCGGTCACCAGAAGCTTCACGATCGTCGACCCCTCTTCGCCGGCCCGGTACCCGCCGGCGAAGAGGGCCTCGATCAGACCTGCTTCACCTGAACGGCATGAGCCATTTCGTCGGACAGTTCGAAACCCTCGTGACCGGCGACCGTGATGATCACCGACCCGGGCTTCGTCTCGACTGTAACGCGCGCGTCCGGAACGACCCCGGCCTCCCGCAGCCGCGCGATCACGTCGGGATCGGACTGCACGTACTCGGCGAGTCGTCGCACGACCACCGCGGTCGGCTTACCGGGCGGGATCTCGGTCAGCCGCACCAGCTTCTCGTCCTCCGGTGCAGGACGGTTCAGTCCGAGCTGCGCCAGCCCGGGGATCGGGTTGCCGTACGGGGAGGTCGTCGGATTGTTGAGAACCTCCACCAGGCGACGTTCGACCTCTTCGCTCATGACGTGTTCCCAGCGGCACGCCTCGGCGTGCACGTTCTCCCAGTCGAGTCCGATCACATCGACGAGCAGCCGCTCGGCCAGGCGATGCTTGCGCATCACCGACACCGCGAGGTCGCGGCCCTTCTCGGTCAACTGCAGGTGGCGGTCGCCGGCGACGCGCAGGAGACCGTCGCGCTCCATCCGCGCAACGGTCTGACTGACGGTCGGCCCACTCTGCTCGAGGCGTTCGGCGATGCGCGCCCGCAGGGGCACGACGCCTTCCTCCTCCAGGTCGTAGATCGTCCGGAGATACATCTCCGTTGTATCGACCAGGTCCTTCACTCTCACACCCCTTCGTCTGCGGCCGATTCTAGCCGGACGAAACGTGCAGTGGGGCCGCGCGGTGCTCGCGTCGACCGGGGGCGCGCAGTAGCGTCTGCAGGCATGACCACCACATCCACCGCGACCGGCGGTTCGGCACATCTGGACAGCGATCGCGTTGTGGTGTGGAGCCCGGACTATCTCGGCTACCGATGGGGCCCGACCCATCCGATGAACCCGACACGACTCGATCTGACGATGGCGCTGTCCCGGAACATCGGGTTGCTCGACGGCGTCGAAACCGTCCGGCCCACAGCCGCAACCGACGCCGAGCTGCTGCGGATCCACACTCCCGGATACGTCGAGGCGGTGAAACGCGCCGGTGCGCAGCAACCGGATTCCGGGCACGTCGAACCCGATGCCGCCCACGGGCTCGGCACCGAGGACAACCCGATCTTCCCGCACATGCACGAGGCCGGTGCGATCCTCGCGGGCGGCACGCTGGCCGCCGCGCGGGAGATCGCCGCCGGGCGCGCCGTGCGCGCGGTGAGCATCGGGGGTGGCATGCATCACGCCATGGCCGACTGGGCCGCCGGGTTCTGCGTGTACAACGACGCGGCGATCGCGATTTCGTGGCTGCTCGACCAGGGTTACGACCGCATCGCCTACATCGACGTCGACGCCCATCACGGCGACGGTGTCCAGCACGCCTTCCTCGGCGATCCCCGGGTGCTGACCGTGTCCATCCACCAGCATCCGGCCACGCTGTGGCCGAACACCGGATGGTCCAGCGAGATCGGGTCCGGTGCCGCCGAGGGCACGGCCATCAACATCCCGGTGTTGCCCGGCACGGTGGATTCACTGTGGCTGCGCGCGTTTCATGCCATCGTTCCCGGTGCGATCGCGGCATTCCGGCCGCAGATCCTGATCAGCCAGTGCGGGGCGGACAGTCACCGCGAGGATCCTCTCGCCGACCTGTCGCTGACCGTCGACGGGCAACGCGCCTCCTACCTTGCGATGCGCGACCTCGCCGACCGGTACTGCGAGGGCCGCTGGCTCGCCGTCGGCGGCGGCGGATACGGCCTCGTGCGCGTCGTACCCCGTGCGTGGACCCACCTGATCGCGGCGGCACTCGATCGCGAGATCGATCCGGCCACCGCCGTTCCCGAGGAGTGGCGCGAACGGGTCGCGACGATCGCACCCGGGGTGGATCTGCCGACCACGATGGGGGAGGGCGGCGACGTGTCCTATCTGAAATGGGACGGTCCCGGCGGTACACCGGAGACCGGCATCGCCTCCCTCGATCGAGCCCTGACCCGGATCGATTCGGCGATCATCGCCACACGACGTGCCACCTTCCCGCTGCTCGGCCTGGATCCGGAGGACCCACGTGACTGATTCCGACGGCACGCCCGCAATTTCCGAGGCGGACGCGGCGAAGGCCGCAGCGGAGGCGGAGAAGAAGGCGGCTCAGGAGCGCGCGGTCGAGGTCGCGCGGAACTTTCCCCGTCACTGGGTCGCCGACGTCCTGGCCTCCGACGGCGGGGCCGTGCACCTGCGGCCGATCGTCCCGGAGGACGCCGAACGGCTCCTCGAGTTCCACTCCAAACTCTCCGATCGCACGCGGTATCTGCGCTATTTCGGTCCCTACCCGACGATCTCGAAGAAGGATCTGTTCAACTTCACCGTCGTCGACCACCACAAACGGGTCGCCTTCGTCGCGGTGCTCGGCGACGAGATCATCGCCGTCGGCCGGTACGAGGGGCTGCCCGGTGAGGGAGACGGCAAGTCCGCCGAGGTCGCGTTCACGGTCGCCGATGCGCACCAGGGACGCGGGCTCGGACCCATCCTGCTCGAGCATCTCGCCGGTGCGGCCGCGGAGAACGACATCCACCGGTTCGTCGCCGAGGTCCTCGCCGAGAACCGCAACATGATCACCGTCTTCCGTGAGGCCGGATACCAGGTCAGCCGCAGTTTCGAGGGCGGTGTGGTTCGCCTCGAGTTCGCGATCGACCCGACCGAGGCGCTGGTCTCGGTGCGCAACGCCCGCGAACGTGCCGCCGAGGCGCGCAGCGTCCGCAACCTGCTCAGCCCCCGCAGCGCCGCGGTCATCGGCGCCTCCACCGACAGCCGGAAGGTCGGCAACGCGGTGCTGGTGAACATGCTGCGCAGCGGATTCACCGGACCCGTCTATCCGGTCAACGCCGAACACCGTTCGGTACGTGGCGTGCGCGCCTACCCGACCGTGCGGGACATTCCCGACGAGGTGGATCTCGCCATCGCCGCGGTGCCCGCCGAGGCCATCGACGCCGTGCTCGACGACTGTCTCGCCAAGGGCGTCAAGGCCCTGCTCGTGGTGTCGTCCGGGTTCGGCGAGACCGGTCCGGAGGGCCGCGATTCCGAACGTCGCCTTGCACACGCGGCGCGGGCACACGGCATGCGGCTGATCGGACCGAACGCGCTCGGTGTCGCGAACAACGACCCGGCGGTGCGGCTCAACGCCACCCTGGCCCCGGTGCTGCCGCCGGCGGGCAACGTCGGCTTCTTCTGCCAGTCCGGCGCGCTCGGCATCGCGATCCTGGACGAGGCCGCCAAGACCGGGGTCGGGCTGTCGTCGTTCGTCTCGGCCGGTAACCGCGCCGACCTGTCCGGCAACGACCTGCTGCAGTACTGGGACACCGATCCGGCAACCGAAGTCGTGCTGCTGTACCTGGAGAGCTTCGGCAACCCGCGCAAGTTCTCGCGCATCGCCCGCCGGGTCGCCCGGAGCAAGCCGATCGTCGCGGTCAAGAGCGGCCGCCACGCGGTGCCGCCGGCGCTGGCCGCGAACACCGGGGAGATGGACGACACCATCGTCAAGGACCTGTTCGAACAGGCAGGTGTCGTGCAGGTCGACTCCATCGCGCAGCTGTTCGACACGGCACTGTTGTTCGGCTACCAGCCCCTTCCCTCCGGCCCGCGCGTCGCGGTCGTCGGGAACTCGACCGCGCTCGGGATGCTGGCGGTCGACTCTGCCCGCAGCGAAGGACTGCAGCCGGGAACCCCCAACGACCTGGGCGCCCAGGCCAGCCCGCAGGAGTTTGCCGACGCGGTCGCGAAGGCGGTGCACGCGCCCGACGTCGACGCCGTGATCGCGGTGTTCGTGCCGCCCGTCGCCGTGACCGTCGAACCGTACGCACAGGCGCTGCGCGATGTCGTCGCCGATTCCGAGAAGCCGGTGGTCAGTACTTTCCTCGCGACCGAGGGCATCCCGGACGTGCTCGCGGTCCGCGACGACGAGGGCAACCCGATCCGCGGGTCGGTGCCGTCCTATCCGGGACCGGAACGTGCTATCCGGGCCCTGGCCCGGGCGTGGCGGTATGCGAAATGGCGCAGTCGCCCCACCTCCCAGGTGGTCCGTCCGTCCGGCATCGACCCGGAGCGGGCGCGCGGTCTCGTCGACGGCTGGCTCGCCAATTCTCCCGACGGCCGGTGGCTGTCCGACTCCGAAGCGGCCCTGCTGCTGTCCTGCTACGGGGTGCACGTCGCCGACTTCCGGGCCGTGACCACCGCCGACGAAGCAGTCGCGGCGGCGGAGGAGATCGGATATCCGGTGGCGGTGAAGGCCACCGGCGCCCAATGGCGGCACCGGCCGGATCTGAGTGGCGTGCGTCTCGACCTGCTCGACGGCGAAGCGGTCCGGATCGCCTACCGCGACCTGGCGGCGGCGTCCGGTGAACCGCTCATGCACGTGCAGAAGATGGCCACCAAGGGCATCGGCTGCGTGGTGCGTGTCCAGGACGACCCGTCGTTCGGGTCTCTGATCTCCTTCGGGCTCGCCGGGGTCATCTCCGATCTGCTCGGCGACCGCGCCTACCGGGTTCTGCCGCTGACCGAGGACGAGGCCGCGGAACTCATCGACGCCCCGAAGGCCGCTCCGCTGCTGTCGGGGTACCGCAACGCCGCTCCCGTCAGCAAGGCCGCACTCGTCGATTTCGTCCAGCGCATCTCCGCGCTCGCCGACGACCTTCCCGAGGTGCGGGAGATCGCGTGCGAACCGGTCCTCGCGTCGGCGATCGGCGCCGAACTGACCGACGCGCATCTGCGGATCGGTCCCGAGCCGCACCCGCTGGATCTCGGGCCCCGCCGGTTGCGCTGAACGGCACTCCGCCCAGGGAGTGCAAGAAGCCCCGAAAACCACGATCCCCGAGAACCCAGCCCGGTTCTCGGGGATCGTCGGCGCTGACTTGCCCGGTCAGCTGGCGTAGGCGCGGAGGCGTTCTGCTCGATCGCCCTCGCGGAGTTTGCCCATCACTTCGCGTTCGATCTGCCGGACCCGTTCCCGGGACAGGCCGAACAGCTTGCCGATCTGGTCGAGGGTGCGCGGCTGCCCGTCGTCGAGCCCGTACCGCAGGCGGATGACCTGCTGTTCACGCTCGTCGAGGGTGGCCAGCACACTGCGGACGTCGCTGTGCAGCAGACCCGCGATCACGGCGCTCTCGGCGGAGGTCGCCTCGGCATCCTCGATGAAATCGCCGAGCGGCGCTTCCTCGTCGTTGCCGACCGGCATGTCGAGGCTCACCGGGTCGCGGCTGTGGTCGAGCAGGTCGGCGATCTTCTCCACGGGGATACCCGACTCGGCCGCCAGCTCCTCGTCGGTGGCCTCCCGGCCGAGCTGCTGGTGCAGTTCCCGCTTGATGCGAGCCAGCTTGTTGACCTGCTCGACGAGGTGGACGGGCAGGCGGATCGTGCGGGACTGATCGGCCATACCGCGGGTGATGGCCTGACGGATCCACCAGGTCGCGTAGGTCGAGAACTTGAAGCCCTTCGCGTAGTCGAACTTCTCCATTGCGCGGATCAGGCCGAGGTTGCCCTCCTGGATCAGATCCAGCAGCGGCATGCCGCGGCCGGTGTAGCGCTTCGCGAGCGACACGACCAGGCGCAGGTTCGCCTCGAGCAGGTGGCTGCGCGCGGCCTGGCCGTCGCGCACCAGGATGGCCAGGTTCTGCTTCTTGGCGGCACTCAGGCGCTTCTTCGTTTCCAGCAGATGCTGCGCGTACAGGCCGGCCTCGATCCGCTTGGCCAATTCCACCTCGTCCGCTGCGGTCAGCAGGGCCGTCCGGCCGATGCCGTTCAGATAGACGCGGACCAGGTCCGCGGCCGGGCTCTGGGAATCGAGGTCGGAATCGACTCGAGCGTAGGTGTCGGGGCGTGCCATGACGTGCCTCCTCATCGGTGGTGTCTCACAGCGTTCAACGTCGGGGCGGGCACGGAAGTTCCCGAGGTTCCCGAGTGTCGATGCTGTTGACCTGCGCCGATGGGGGAGCGGTCCTGAGAAGTTGCTGAGAAGATCTGTGGCGGGGAACCGCGGGGGAACCGGCGACGGCACCCCCTCGGCTCCCTCGTCACGCCCTCACACAGGTTCGATCAGCCCGTGCCGCACCAGACCGTGGACGAGCGGTATCGCCTGCTCGGCGAGCGCCTCCTCGTCCTCGCCGTGTGCGACCGCGAGCAGCGCGAGAAGCTCCTCCAACACGAGGCCGTCCCGGCGCATGCCGGCGAGCAACGCCGCGGCGAGGTCGTCGACCTCGTGCTGCCAGGCCGGTCCGTCACCGCGGTGCACCCGCGCCACGACCTGCCGCCATCCGTCCTCGCCGGGCAGGTACACCCGCTCGAGTGCGGTGTCCGCGCGGACCGCGAACCGGGCCGTGAGGACATCGTGGTCGCGCAACCACGCCAGCCGCTCGAAGTAGGCGAGCGCCTCCGCGCCCAGCGGATCGGTGAAACCGTGCCGTAGGTCCTCGGCGAGCACGTCCGACGGCTCGTCGGTGCGGCGCAGGTACACGAACCCGAACCCGACGCCTTCGACGCGATGGCTGTCGAAATGATCGAGCCACGCCTCCGCCCGATCGGCGACCGCGGGGTCGCGCGGATCGGCGTCGCCGTCCTGCAGCCACGTGCCGACGTACAGGGCGGGGTCGGCCACATCACGTTGCACGATCCACGCGTCGACGCCGTGGGCCGGCAGCCACGACGCGACGCGTGCCCGCCAATCCTCGTCCTCCACGTGCACCCACGACGCGAGCATCGCGGCGGTCCCGCCGAGTTCGAGATGGTCGACGGCCTGCGACACCATCAGCTTGCTCGCACCGTCCAGATCCAGACCCGAATCGCGGTAGCTGTGCTCGATGCGTCCGGCGCTCACCACGAACGGGGGATTGGCGATGATCCGATCGAAGCGCCGGCCCGCGACCGGTTCGAACCACGAACCTTCGAGCAGTTCCAGTTCGACCTCGTTGAGTGCGGCGGTAACCTCCGCCAGCGCCAGACAGCGGGGGTTGACGTCGGTGGCGGTGACCTTCTCGGCGAAATCGGTGGCCCGCACCGCCTGCACGCCGCAGCCCGTGCCCAGGTCCAGGATCGTCCCGACCGGATCGGCCGGGATGGCCCGCAGCAGCGACAGCGACGCCTGCCCGACGCCGAGCACATGGTCCGGACGCGTCGGGACCGGGCGGATCGCGCCGTCGAGATCGGACAGCATCCACCGGGTTCCGGTGCCGGCGTCGAGCGGACGCAGGTCCAAGGCGGCACGCACGCCGTCACCGTCGTGCTCGAGCAGCCCCGCCGCAACCGCGGTGTCGATCGCGACCGGTTCCAGCGCCGCCGCGACCTCCTCGGTCGGGCACGTGTCGCCGAGCAGGAACAGCCGGATCAGCGTGCCCAGGTCGCCGCCACGAACGGCCGCGCGGCGGACCGGCACCGGCTCGCTGCGGCCGAGCGCCGCGTGTGAGTCCGGCCCGAGCAGTTCGAGCATGGTGTCGGTGTCGTACCGGCAACGGAGCAGCGCGGTGCGCAGGGGGGAACAGATCGACAGCAGCAGGTCACGGTCCACGCCCTGCATTCTCGCAGCAGCCGGACACGCCGACGGCCGCGAGGGTCAGCCGTCGATGACGTGCGGTTTGGGGGCCTCCAGGGCTTCGGTCGCGGCGATGTCCGCGCGCCGACCGTCCCAGCGGCTCGGTTCGTCCTTCGAGCGCGGCGGCCGATCGTTGGCGATGAGCACCGCGATCCACGGCAGCGGAATGGACACGCCGATGATCGCCATCGAGATCCACGGATTCTCGAAGGCGCCGTAGGCCAGCGCCGCGAGAATCAGCGCCGGAATGCGAAAAGCCATGATGGTCATGTACTTGCGGACCCGTGCCCGGTGCTGGTCCTCGAGAGACGTGGCGGCCTCGGTGATCAGAATCGGGTTGTCGGGTGATCCACTCTCGTGGGATCCACCGAAACCTGGAGTTCTCGCCATCCCTCTACTGTCCCACTCCGCCGTGTCGAATGCACACGCGGTGCGGCATCATGGAACCGTGAGCACCCAGATCAAGGAACGGCCCGATACCACCACCGACGAATCGACCGGTGACGATACTCCCAAGTTCTTCCACTACGTGAAGAAAGACAAGATCGCCGAGAGCGCGGTCATGGGAACCCACGTCGTCGCGCTGTGCGGTGAAGTGTTCCCGGTCACGCGGTCGCCGAAGCCCGGTTCGCCGGTGTGCCCCGAGTGCAAGAAGGTCTACGACGGCCTTCGCAAGGGCGACTGAGGCAGCGAAGAAGCAGTAGAGCCGGCCTGCGGAGTCCCGGCCCGGACGATCGGGTCGGGACTCGGTGCCTGCCCGGTGTCCTCCACCGGAATCTCACGCGGTGGGGCGGCATCGTGCGACGGGGTCTCGTGCGGTCCGGACGTGCCCCGCAGGAAGCTCTCCGGTGCCGCGTCGACCGGCCCTGAGACCCCCGATCGCAAGTCCTCCGGCTTGTCGTCGATCGGGCACGATTCCGGAGTCCGGTCGCCCGGGCGGAGCAGATCCGACAGCCGCACCGGATTCGTGGTCAGCCGGCGGGTCAGGTTCGTCACCGGTCCGAGTTCCGGCGACGGCTGCTGAGCGGCCTGCTGCGCCAGCCACTCGCGCCACTGCTCGAGCCGGGTCGCCCGCGCCGGCCAGAACTCCTGCACGGTCGCATTGAACTCGGCGCCGAGCACGACCGCGAAGCCGAGGAAGAACGTGAACAGCAGGAAAGCGATGGGCGTGGCGAGCGCGCCGTAGGTGTAGCCGGTGCCGGCAATCCAGCTCAGATACCAGCGCAGGCCCTCGCTGGCGGCCAGGAAGAAGGCCCCGGCGACGAGAGCACCGCCGAGCAGTCGATGCCACGGCAACGTCTTGGGCAGCGCCACCTTGTACAGCGTGGTCAAACCGACCAGCAGCAGCAGGCCCACCGCCGGGTAGTAGAACGTGTCGACGATCCGGGACCCGATGTCGTACCAGGACTCGGGCAGCGCCCGGCCGATCAGATTCGGTCCGAGAGCCACCAGCGGCAGCGTGAACACCGCGAGGATGAGAAACATCACGTACAGAATCAGTGCGAAGAAGCGCTGCCACACCGGGTGCCGATGCTCCTGCTGACCGTGAGCCTCGACGATCGAATCGACGAACGTCGAGATCGCCGACGAGCCCGCCCACAGCGACAACAGGAAGCCCAGCGACATCAACTCGGGGCGTCCCCGCACCAGCACATCGGTGGCGGTCGGGCTGATGATGCCGTCGACCACGTTCTCGCTGAAGATGGTCCGGCTGAAGGTGATGGTCTTGGACAGGATGATGTCGACGGTGTCGGGTCCGAACCATCCGCCCACGTAACCGAGGGTTCCGATCAGCCCGAGCACCAGCGGCGGCAGCGACAGCGTCTGCCAGAAGGCAGCGGTCGCGGCCTTGCTGAAGATCGAGTCGTCCCACGCCTTGGCGGCCGTTCGACCGATCACCCGAAGCGCGGCCTGCACCTGCCGCGGGACGCGTCGGTGAGCAGTCCGCGGTGCGGGGGATCCGGATGGCTCGCTCATGTACTTCCAGCATTCCTGACGACGCGCGAGGACGTGTATCCGCGGTCGATGTGTGCGCGTCGAATTCTGCCACGATCGGGCACGAAACCCCGGTCGCCGGGCGGTTCGCGGCAGGGAACGGCCGCCGGAGACGATAGGCTGCCACACGGTCGGCGGAAGGTCGGGACGACGCAGCGGCAGCCGGCCGATCGTGAGCGGAGAAGGAGCACAAGCAACAGGTGAGCACCGAAACCGTAGGCCCTGCCACGACTTCCGCCCCTGCAGGGCAGCTGCGCGCATGGCAGCGGCGAGCCCTGACCAAGTACCTGGCGACCGGACCGCGGGACTTCCTGGCTGTCGCGACGCCCGGCGCCGGCAAGACGACGTTCGCGCTGCGCGTCGCCGCCGAGTTGCTGCGGGACCGCACCGTCGACCAGATCACCGTCGTCGCTCCCACCGAGCACCTCAAGCACCAGTGGGCGGCGTCGGCGGCACGCAGCGGCATCGCACTCGACTCGAACTTCACCAACTCGACCGGGCAGACGTCGAGCGACTACCAGGGTGTCGTGGTGACCTACGCGCAGGTGGCGTCGCACCCGTTCAAACATCGCGTGCGCACCGAAGCACGCCGGACGCTGGTCATCCTCGACGAGATCCACCACGGCGGCGACGCGAAGAGCTGGGGCGAGGGCATTCTCGAGGCCTTCGGTGACGCCACCCGCCGGCTCGCCCTGACGGGAACGCCCTTCCGCAGCGACGACAGCGCCATTCCGTTCGTGACGTACGAGCCGAACGACGAGGGGCTCATGCAGTCCAAGGCGGACCACTCGTACGGGTACGCGGACGCGCTGGCCGACGGCGTCGTCCGGCCGGTCGTGTTCCTCGCCTACTCGGGTGAGGCGCGGTGGCGCACGAGCGCGGGGGAGGAGTTCACCGCGCGGCTCGGGGAGCCGCTCAGCGCCGAGCAGACGGCACGGGCGTGGCGCACCGCGCTCGATCCGGCCGGTGACTGGATCCCTGCGGTCCTCGCCGCCGCCAACACGCGGCTCGAGCAGTTGCGCGCGGGCGGGATGCCCGACGCCGGTGGCCTGGTCATCGCGACCGATCAGACGGTGGCGCGCGCCTACGCGAAGATCCTCGAACAACTCACCGGCGAGATGCCGGCCGTCGTGCTGTCCGACGACCCGACCGCCTCCGATCGAATCTCCCGGTTCAGCGACGGGGACCAGCGGTGGATGGTCGCCGTGCGAATGGTGTCCGAAGGCGTCGACGTGCCGCGGCTCGCGGTCGGGGTGTATGCGACGAGCGCGTCGACGCCGCTGTTCTTCGCCCAGGCCATCGGCCGGTTCGTGCGGTCACGGCGCAAGGGCGAGACGGCCAGCGTGTTCCTTCCGTCGGTGCCGGTGCTCCTCGACCTGGCGGCCCAGCTCGAAGCCCAGCGCGACCACGTGCTCGGCAAGCCGCACCGGGAGAAGGAAGGTTTCGACGACGAACTGCTCGCCGACGCGAACCGGCGCAAGGACGAACCGGGTGAGGAGGAGAAGGCCTTCACCTCCCTCGGCGCGGACGCCGAACTCGACCAGGTCATCTACGACGGTTCCTCGTTCGGAACGGCCACGTTCGCCGGGAGCGACGAGGAAGCCGACTATCTCGGGCTTCCGGGGCTGCTCGACGCCGACCAGATGCGTGCGCTGCTGCGCCAGCGCCAGGAGGAGCAGCTCAGCAAGCCGCGGAAGGCGGCGCCCGAACCGCCGCCGCAGGTCGTCGAGCGGGTCACCACCGCCGACACCCTCGCCCAGCTGCGCCGGGATCTGAACTCGCTCGTGGCGGTCGTGCATCACCGCACCCGGAAGCCCCACGGGGTCATCCACGGGGAACTACGCCGCCAGTGCGGCGGCCCGCCGACCGCACTGGCGACGGCGGAACAGTTGCGCGACCGCATCGCGGTGCTGCGCAGTTGGTGACGACGGCAGGCAGCTGGTGACGACTCCCGGCCGCCACCGCTACGAACGACGAAGCGGGCGCCCACGGTGTGGGCGCCCGCTTCGGGGGTCGGGTCCGAGCCGTACGGCTCCGGACGGCGGATCAGACGGTTGCGGTGGCGTCGTCCTCGGTGACGATCGTGGCACCCATCTCGCGGAGGCGGTCGGTGTGTTCCTTGGCGTGGTGTCCGCAGAACAACAGCTCACCACCGGTGGCCAGAACGGCGCGGACGCGAGCGGCGGCACTGCACCGGTCGCACCGGTCTGCAGCGGTCAACTTCGGGCTGGTCAAGGTACCGGGCATGACTCCTCCAAACTGGCCACCACTGAGTCGGTCGCCTGGGGTCTGGTCCGCCGCGCCGGGGTGGCGCGGTAGATCTACTCTGTCAGACGATGTGCGTTCATGTGTTGTTCCCCAAGGGGGACGATGGTGGCGCGTTTCACGTGAACGGCTCCAAAAGCCCAGGACGTGGACATATATGCCGAGTGTTTGTTCGCTCACAGCGCAGCGGAAGGAGTGCCGGTGACCGGGAATCTGCTACACATCTGCAGCCGTGACGAGTGGTCTGCCGCGCAGCGGGACGGGGTCGTGGCCCCGGAATCGCTGGAGGCGGTGGGCTTCGTGCATCTGTCCACGCCGGAGCAGGTGCACCTGCCGGCGAACCGTTTGTTCTCCGGACGCGGCGACCTGGTTCTGCTCCACGTCGCACCGGAACGGCTGTCCGATCCGGTGCGGTACGAGCCCGGTGTGCCCGGCGATCCCGAATCGATGCGCTTTCCCCATCTGTACGGCCCGCTGCCGGTCGGAGCGGTCGTGGACGTGACCCCGTACGAGCCGGGTGAGGACGGGCGATTCGCTGCTCTGTGAGCCGCGTCGCCCCCGGTTCCGCGCGCGCGGAACCGGCCGATCCGGGGCAGAGGTGAGCCCCTACTGCGCGCGGTCGCCGGGCAGTCCTACTCTTGCGGAATGAACGTCGACGTGACGCCGCTACCGGGCATTGGAGTACGCAAGGATTTCGAGCTGGCATCGGGGCGCCGGATCGGGGTCATCACCCACCGGGACGGCCATTCCGACCTGATCATCTCCAAGGCCGACGACCCGGACGCATGTGCCGCCTCCCTTCCTATGACCGTCGAGGAGGCGGCAACGCTGAGCAACCTGCTCGGCGCACCGCAACTCGTCGCCCAGCTCGAAGAGGACCACCGGGATCTGCCGGGGATCATCACCCGCCAGCTCCACGTCCACGAAGGCTCGCGTTTCGACGGCGCGGTCCTGGGCGACACCGCGTTGCGCACCCGGACCGGCGTCTCGGTGGTCGCGGTGATGCGCGCGGGACAGGTCGCGCCGTCCCCGAAACCGGACTTCGTCCTCACCGGAGGTGACATCCTCGTCGCAGTCGGCACCGCGGACGGCCTCGACGCCGCGGCCAAGATCCTGCGGAACGGCTGACCCGCACGCATGAATTCGACAAATCTCGCACTCATCGAACTGGGTGCGGTCTTCTTCGCGCTCGGGGTCCTGGGGCGTGTCGCCGCCAGATTCGGCATGTCCCCGATCCCGTTCTATCTCATCGGTGGCCTGTGCTTCGGTAACGGCGGATTCATCCAGCTCGGTGACATCAGCGAATTCAGCCACCTCGCCAGCGAGATCGGCGTGGTGCTGCTGTTGCTGCTGCTGGGGCTCGAATACACCGCCAACGAACTGGTCACGGGACTTCGCCGGTCGCGCACGGCCGGAATCATCGATCTCGTCCTCAATGCGACCCCGGGCGCAATCCTCGCGCTCATGCTCGGACTCGGTCCGATCGGCGCGTTCGTGCTCGCCGGCGTCACCTACATCTCCTCGTCCGGCATCATCGCGAAGGTCCTCGACGACCTCGGCCGGCTCGGTAACCGGGAAACCCCGATCGTGCTGTCGATCCTCGTGTTCGAGGATCTCGCCATGGCCGTGTACCTGCCGATCCTCACCGCGATCCTCGCCGGGGTGAGTCTGCTCGGCGGCCTCGAAGCCGTCGCGATCTCCCTCGGACTGGTCACCGTCGTGCTCGTCCTGGTCCTGAAGTACGGCCGCTACGTCTCGCTCGTTCTCGACAGTCCCGACCGGGAAACGCTGCTGCTGAAGCTGCTCGGCGCGGCGCTGCTCGTCGCGGGTATCGCCTCGGCGCTGCAGGTTTCGGCCGCAGTCGGTGCGTTCCTGCTGGGCATCGCCATCTCCGGGTCGACGGCCCACAACGCGTCGCGAGTGCTCGAGCCGTTGCGCGATCTGTTCGCCGCGATCTTCTTCGTGTTCTTCGGCCTCAACACCGACCCGACGGCGATTCCGCCGGTACTCGGGTGGGCGGTGCTGCTGGCCGTCGTCACGTCGCTGACGAAGCTCGCGACCGGGTGGATCGCCGCACGCCAACACGGCATCGCCGTCATGGGCCGCGCCCGCGCGGGGGCTGCG
Source organism: Rhodococcus sp. O3 (assembly GCF_048897285.1). Taxonomy (NCBI): domain Bacteria; kingdom Bacillati; phylum Actinomycetota; class Actinomycetes; order Mycobacteriales; family Nocardiaceae; genus Rhodococcus; species Rhodococcus sp. O3. Next base: position 37,625 of record NZ_JBMBTE010000006.1, on the reverse strand, counting down.
CTCATCGCACGCGGTGAGTTCTCCATCGTGATCGCGGGGCTGGGCGTCGCGTCCGGTCACGTCGACAGCAAACTCGCGGCGATCGCGTCCGCCTACGTGATGATCACCGCGGTGCTCGGCCCGGTCGCGGCACGCGTCGTCGAACCCGTGATGCGCGCCGTGGGGAGCCGCCGATCCGGGCAGCCGGCCAAGACACCCGGACCCGAGCCGGATCGTCTCTGACCACCTCGGAATGCAGTCAGGGCCACCCTTCCGGGTGGCCCTGACTGCATTCCGAGGTGGGGTGCTCTAGTCGAGGTAGTCGCGCAGCACCTGCGAGCGGGACGGGTGCCGCAGCTTCGACATCGTCTTCGACTCGATCTGGCGGATGCGTTCACGCGTCACGCCGTAGACCTGGCCGATCTCGTCGAGCGTGCGGGGCTGGCCGTCGGTGAGGCCGAACCGCAGGCGCACGACACCGGCCTCGCGCTCGGACAGGGTCTCGAGTACCGACTGCAGCTGATCCTGCAGCAACGTGAAGGACACGGCATCGACTGCCACGACGGCCTCGGAGTCCTCGATGAAGTCGCCGAGCTGGCTGTCGCCCTCGTCGCCGATCGTCTGGTCGAGCGAGATGGGTTCACGCGCGTACTGCTGGATCTCCAGCACCTTCTCCGGCGTGATGTCCATTTCCTTGGCGAGCTCCTCCGGCGTGGGTTCACGACCCAGATCCTGGAGCAGCTCACGCTGGATACGGCCGAGCTTGTTGATGACCTCGACCATGTGCACGGGAATACGGATGGTGCGGGCCTGGTCGGCCATCGCGCGGGTGATGGCCTGACGGATCCACCACGTCGCGTACGTGGAGAACTTGTAGCCCTTGGTGTAGTCGAACTTCTCGACGGCGCGGATCAGACCGAGGTTGCCCTCCTGGATGAGATCCAGGAACGCCATGCCGCGGCCGGTGTAGCGCTTCGCGAGCGAGACGACGAGGCGCAGGTTGGCCTCGAGCAGGTGGTTCTTCGCGCGGTTGCCGTCGCGGCAGATCCAGTTCATGTCCCGGCGCTGAGCGACCGGCAGCTTCTCACCCTTCGCGGCGAGTTCCTGCATCCGGTAGGTCGCGTACAGGCCGGCCTCGATGCGCTTGGCGAGCTCGACCTCCTCCTCGGCGTTGAGCAGCGCGACCTTGCCGATCTGCTTGAGGTAGGCGCGAACAGAGTCCGCGGACGCGGTGAGCTCGGCATCCTTGCGGGCCTGCCTCAGTGCCTCGGACTCCTCCTCGTCCCACACGAAGTCGCCGGACGCCTTGTCCTTCTCGCTGGGCTCGTCGGCGTCGGTGTCCTCCTCGACGACGACCTCCTCGGCACCCTCGAGGTCGTCCTCGCCGATGTCGAGATCTTCGAGGTCGGTGTCGTCGTTGTCGAAGTCCTCTTCGCCAGCCGCCTTCGTCGCCTTCTTGGCTGCGGCCTTCTTCGCGGTGGTCTTCTTCGCGGCCTTCTTGGCGGGGGCCTTCTTCGCTGCTGCCTTCTTGGCGGGGGCCTTCTTGGCTGCGGCCTTCTTCGCCGGCCGCTTCGTGGCGGGTGCGGTACCGGTCGCGGGGTCCGCGGCGGCGCCCGCGGCGTCCGAGACGGGTGCCGATTCGGCGGAAGAATCAGCGGTGTGGATGTCGGTGGCTGCCACGTACGCCCTTTCGTGACGAGGTAGTGCGGCGTCGCGCCAGAGTAGCTCCGGCGGAGAGGTCTGTCGGGATCGGACCGGTTCACGGCCGGCTGTGCACCATTGTAACGATCGCCGTGACGATCGATGTGCCGGACTCAGGGAGTGAGACCTGTTTCCGCAGCGTATGCGGCCCCGACGATGCCTGCGGTGTTGCGCAGTTCGGCCGGTACGACGGGCGTGGTGTTCGTCAGCAGTGGAATCCACTTGTCGCTCTTGCGGCTGATCCCGCCGCCGGCGACGAACAGATCCGGCCACAGCAGCGCCTCGAACCGCGACAGCACGCGGGAAACCTCCTCGGCCCACCGCTTGTAGGACCAGTCCCGGTCCTCCTTCACCTTCGACGCGGCGCGGTGCTCGGCTTCCTTCCCGTCGACTTCCATGTGACCGAATTCGGTGTTCGGGAGCAGCACCCCGTTGTTGAGCACCGCCGATCCGATGCCGGTGCCGAACGTCAGCAGGACCACGACGCCCTTCACGTTCTTCGCGGCCCCGAAGCGGTCCTCGGCGATACCGGCCGCGTCCGCGTCGTTGAGGACCGTCACCTCGCGGCCGCCGAGCGCCTCCGAGAACAGCGCGCGCGCATCGGTCCCGATCCAGGACGGGTCGATGTTCGCGGCCGTCAGGGCGACGCCGCCCCGCACCACGCTCGGGAGGGTCAGACCGACAGGCCCGCCCCAGCCGGCCTGGGCGACGATCTCGGTGACCGTGCCGGCAATTGCGGTGGGTGTCGCCGGTTGGGGAGTGAGGATCTTGATGCGCTCGCCCACCAGCTGCCCGGTGGACAGGTCGACGACGCCACCCTTGACGCCGCTGCCGCCGATGTCGATGCCGAAACCGAGATTCGCCGCGTCGGGGCGGGTTTCCTGCGTCATCCTCGTGCTCCCTGTCGTATGTGGATGGGCGTCGCTCGTGCCGTCACATTAGTGCGAACCGGGCCGGGGTGTGGGTGGTGTGCGGACGTGGCGTGTGTTCGGATGGGCGGGTGAGCGAATTCCAGCGACTCGGTGCAGCCGGCGGACTCCGGGGACCCGACGCAGCCCCGGTCGACTCCGACGATCACGAGGCGCTGCGCGCGGTGGCGGTGACGGTGGCGGCGGAAGCCGCCGCACACGTCCGTGCCCGCAGGCGCGAACTGTTCGGGTCGGATCCCACCGTCGAGGTCGGTGCGGTCCGGACGAAGTCGACGATCACCGATCCCGTCACGATCGCCGACACCGAGAGCGAGGACCTGATCCGCCGACGGTTGACGCAACTGCGCCCGGGCGACGGATTCCTCGGCGAGGAAGGCGGCGGGGATGCCGCGACGGGCGAGTTCCGCGTGCGGTGGGTCGTCGACCCCGTCGACGGCACGGTGAACTTTCTGTACGGGATCCCGGCGTTCGCGGTGTCGGTCGCCGCGCAGATCGACGGACTGTCGGTCGCCGGGGCGGTCGTCGACGTGACCACGGGCGACACGTACTCGGCGGCGGCCGGTCGCGGAGCCACGCTGACCACCGCGGACGGCACCGTCACGACCCTGCGTTGCACGTCGGTCACCGATGTGCGGCTGGCCCTCGTGGCGACGGGGTTCTCCTACGACGCCGACCGCAGGGCCCATCAGGGCCGCCTCGTCGCCGAGTTGCTGCCACGGGTTCGTGACATCCGGAGGATCGGCGCCGCCGCGCTCGACCTGTGCATGGTCGCGGCGGGCCGGCTCGACGCCCACTACGAGCACGGGCTGAACCCGTGGGACTGGGCGGCCGGTGCGCTCGTCGCCGCGGAGGCGGGAGCATCGCTCCGGCTGCCCGCCGGGTTCGGCGCCGACGGGGAACTCGCCGTGGCGGCCGCGCCGGGCATCGCCGACGAGTTCCTGACCCTGCTGACCGAGATCGGAGCGGACGCCCCGATCACGTCCCGGCGGAGGTAGCGCTCAGCAGCGTGCCGTGCGTGCAGCGGCGAGCAGATCGATGTCCAGCGGAGCGGTCTGCCCGTCGACCGGCGCCTCCCGGAGTGCCTGCAGGACCTCCTCGGCGTCGGCGTTGGGGGAGATCTCGCGCGAGTAGGTGCCCAGCGCCAGATCGACGGTGTCGTCGGTGCGGGTGTCCTGGATCAGTTCGGCACACGGCGCGACCAGCCAGACGGTGCTGGCGGCGGCGAGCCCGGCGGAACCGAACCGGATCTGACCGTGGCACTGCATGTTCTGATCGACGTAGACCGGGTCGTTGCCGGCCTGCACGTCGGGAGCGCTCGCGAACCCGTAGTCACCGAGCTGGGCGGCGACATGCGTGGCCTGACCACGTTCGCCGTTGGCATTGAACACGCGCACCCGGGTCGCGGCCACCGGGGCGGGTTCCACGTCGAGCAGCGTCGAGCGGCTCACGACCTCTCCGAGCGGTGCCGGCTCCGGCCCGCCCGGTTCGGTCGCCGCGGTCGGCGGGGCATTGCACGCGACCGTCGTGGTGTCCGGCTCCGACGACGAGAACACCGAGATCCAGACCACCATCGTGATCGCCGCCAGGATCGCGAACAGGACGGCGACCGGGGCCTTGCGTCGCCGGACGAAGGGCCGGCCGCGCTTGTCCGTCGCGCTGCCCTCGGTGATCAGGGAAACCACGCCGCCCTGCCTCTCGTCGTTCTGTGTGGGTGTTCTGTGTGGGTGCGGACATCACTGTAGAGCGGACATCACTGTAGAGGTCGCACCCGTGTGTCACGAGGAGGCGGCCGCGGTCAGGAATGTCTCGAGTTGCTGTGGTGTTGATGACAATTGATCGTCAATTCGCGCACACGCCCGAAACGGTCGAGAAATTCGCCTCGCCGTCGGCTATTGTTCGGCGGCCCGGTCGTCGAGGGAGGCGGCCACAAGGGTTCGGAAACGGAAGCTCCGGGTATGTCCGAGACCGGGACACCACCAGCGGGAACTTCCCGTGACAGTCGGGCGTTGCCCTGGCCGGAGAGCACCAACAGGGCTCGCCGGAAGAGCATCTGCACGAGGACTAGAGGTAAGAGGATATGGCGACTGACTACGACGCACCGAGGCGAACCGACAGCGACGAAGTGTCGGAGGATTCACTCGAGGAACTGAAGGCGCGACGCAACGAGGCGCAGTCCGCGGTCGTAGACGTCGACGAATCGGACACGGCCGAATCGTTCGAACTTCCCGGAGCCGACCTCTCCGGTGAGGAGTTGTCGGTCCGGGTCGTTCCGAAGCAGGCCGACGAGTTCACCTGCTCGAGCTGCTTCCTGGTTCACCACCGGAGCCGCCTCGCCAGCGAGGAGAACGGCGTCCTGATCTGCCGGGACTGCGCGGCCTGACGGCTGCACCGGGGACAGCGGGAGACACGGCCCCGCGGTCCCCGGAGAAACCGTGGCCGTGTCAGCTCTTCGAGGTGTCCGCACATCCCAAGGCGGCCAGCAGTTCTGCTGGCCGCCTTGTGCTGACCAGCCAATAGGGTGTCGGATCGTCCGGGTCGTTCAGGACGACCAGCGCCATCGTGCCCACCCACGGCCGATGGGAGACGTACGCTGCCGGATCGAGCTGCCGGCCCATGGCTGCACTCTTCGCGCTGGCGGGAACGACGACACCACGGGCGATCACGTCGATCGGCAGGTGAGCGCGGTCGACCACGAACTCACCGCCGACCACCCGGATCTCCTTCCGGGACAGCCACCACAGGATCCACACCGGAACGATCAGCAGGACCACGTAGGGCAGCCAATCCGGCAGGGCGCGAGCCGCCATGTTCAGCTCTGCGGCGAGCAAAGCGGCCACACCGAAGCCGATGGGCCACCACCACAGAGGCACCCACAGACGTTCGGAGTAGGTCGGGGAACCGGTCGCGCTGCCGGCGGCGGCCCCGGGACGAGATGATTCAGACACGTCGTTCAGAGTAGTCGCCTGCACGGGTAGTCTCGGTCCACGTGACCGAGCTACCAGCCATCCCGCTTCGCCGTCTCGACCCGGGAATCCCCGTGCCGCGTCGGGCCCACGCCGGTGACGCCGGCGTCGACCTGTGCACCACCTCCGACGTGACCATCGAACCGGGCCGGCGGGTACTGGTCGGAACCGGCATCGCGGTGGCGTTGCCGATCGGCACCGTCGGGCTGATCCACCCGAGGTCCGGCCTGGCCGCGAAGTTCGGCCTGTCCGTCGTGAACACCCCCGGCACCGTCGATGCCGGTTATCGCGGTGAGATCAAGGTCTGTCTGATCAACCACGATCCGGAACAGCCGATCGAACTGCGGCGCGGCGATCGCATCGCGCAGCTCGTCGTCCAGAAGGTCGAGCTCGTGGATTTCGTGGAGGTCGACGAACTCGACGGCACGACCCGCGGTGCGGGCGGATACGGATCGAGCGGCGGTCACGCCGGGCTCGTCAAGGAAGGTATGTGACATGTTCGGACGCCGTAAGAAGAACCGCGCCGAGTCCACCTACGACGACACCGCCTACGAGTACGACGAGCAGGACGACGAGGTCGGCGGTAATCCGCCCGCGCCGGGAACCGGTCCGTTCGACATCGACGACATCGGCGAGGACGCGATCGGCACGACCCGGCTCGACCTCGGTTCGGTTCTCGTGCCGATTCCGCCGGGCGGGCAGATCCAGGTCGAGATGGCGCAGACCGGCGCACCTCAGGCCGTGCACCTGGTGACCCAGTACGGCCGGATCACCGTGACGGCTTACGCGGCCCCCAAGTCGCCCGGCCAGTGGCGCGAAGTCGCCGGCGAGCTCGCCGACACGCTGCGCAACGACAATGCGACCGTGAGCATCGAGGACGGCCCGTGGGGTCGTGAACTGTACGGCGTCACCCCGAACGCCGACCTGCGGTTCATCGGCGTGGACGGGTACCGGTGGATGATCCGCTGTGTCGTGGCGGGACCGTCCGGTGCGGTCGCCTCGAACGCGCCGCTGGTGGAAATCGCGCGGGCGGTCGTCGCCGACACCGTCGTCCGCCGCGGTACCGATCCCCATCCGGTACGCACACCGCTCCCGGTTGTGCTTCCGAAGGTGTTGGCCGAGCAGCTCGCTGCGGCCGCCCAGCAGCAACAGCAGCAGGCCCAGCAACAGGCCCAGCAGCAGCGGCTTCAGCAGGGGCAGATGCCGGCCCAGCCGGGTGGACAGCAGGTCCCGGGCCGGCAGCCGGGAGCCCCGCTGGCCCCGCCTCAGGCGCCCGCGCCGCAACCGCCGCGACCGCGACGGGGTGAGTCCGGCTCGGCCATGCAGCAGCTCGGCTTCTGAAACCGGAGCTCGGCATCCGAACCCGGCCGAGCCGCAGCCCTGCGCATCCGCCGGATGCGTCGCCTCCGACTCACACCCCCGGCCGGACCTCCTCGAGGACCTCGGCGAAGGCCTCCTCGAACAACGTGGCGTAGCGCTGCTCGTCCGGCATCACGTCCGGTGAGGTGATCACCGTCAGGGTGAGGTCGTCCCCGAGGCCGAACAGCCCGTGGATGAGCGTTGCCTCCGATGTCAGCGGTGGGCAGCCCGCACCGAACAGGAGCGGACGCCCGGCCAGCGCCCACGGCGTGGCGTCGTTCACCCGGATGCTGGTGAGCACGGTATGCATGCGCGGGGCCGGGCGTGCCTCCAGGCGACGTCGGCTCGCGGCGAGTTCCCTCGGCAGCACGAACGACGGAATCGAGGTGGCGTCGGTCAGCCGGCGCAGGGAGGCCGCCGTCGCCGCCTCTCTACCCTCGACCAGCGACGCCTGCACCGCCGCGGCACGCTCCGGGATCGCGTCGACATCCGGATGTAGTAGGACGTTCGTCCAGCCGATGCGGTTGATCCCGAGCGACTCCGGTGCCGCCCCGACCGCGAGGGTGACGAACGCCGTCAGGTCCTGCGGGCACCGGCCCTCCGTCTCGGTGAGATAGCGCTGCAGGGCCAGCGAGATGGTGGTGAGCGCGAGCGCGGTCACCGTGACGCCCCGGGGCAGCGAACCGACCCGGCCCAGCCGCAGCACGAGCAGCGTCCGCCGGTCACCGGGATCCCGGTTGAGCCGGGTCGAGGTGAGCTCCGGTGCGGGCGCCGATCCGGCGGCTCCGTCCGCCTGCGCCTGCTTGGCGTCCCGCACCGCGGCGCGGATCGTACGGACATAGCGGATGGTCGCTCGAGGGGCACGCGCGAGCCCGCGCGCCGCCGCGAGCACGGGATTGACGCGCGGCTCCACCGGCCCCAGGCCGGGGAAGTGCACGGGTTCGGTGCCGTGGCCGTAGAAGGCCTCCCACAGGGGATGGACGATCGGCCCGGAGATCAGGGAGTGGTTCCCGCGGAACACCACGACCGTCGCGGGGCCGGTCGCGCCCGGAGCGTCGCGGACGCCGTGGAAGACGTCGAGCCGCCAGGCGGTCTCCCGCGCGTCGAGGGAATCGGCCGCAAGGTCCTCGAGAACGTCGAGCAGCGCCGGCCAGTTCAGTCCCACCCGGTCGTCGTGCACGAGTCGCTGCTCGACCGGCAGGTCGTCGGCCACCCAGTACGCATGGTCGAGATGCCCGGGGACAGCGAGGAAGCGCCGGTTCAGCTCTGCGTAGATCGGTGCACGCCGACGGAAGTGTTCGGTGATCTCCGCGGCGGTCGGGGGTGTCCCGGACCCGGCGTCGAAGACCCAGAAGTTGAGCGGATCGAGGTGGTGACCTCGATCGGCTTCCAGGACGTAGGCAGCGTCGATCGGCTGCACGTGTGATGTCAGTGACATACCGGAGGTATCGCGCGTGTTCGTCACGCGGTTACACGCTCCCAGACGGCCAGACAGCCCGTGCCGAGAATCGCCGGATCTGCACCGATCTCGGCGAGGGTGACGGTCGTCAGAGCGGCGCAGGGCAGCAGAGCGGCCCATTCCTGCGCGACGGCGAGCGGGTGGACCGCGTCGTCGACCGCGGCGGTGATCCCGACCGGCACCGTCACGCCCGCGAGTGCCTCCGCATCGAGTGCACGGAAGGCCGCGGCCTCCTCGAGCGCGGACGGCAGATTCGGCCACTGGGCACGCCAGGACCGCGACAGCTCCCGGCCCAGCCACGCCGGGCTCGATTCGACCATTGCCGCGACCACGGGTTCGAGCCCGTGCGTACGCAGCTCGTGCGCCGTCCACCGGGCACTGGCTGCGGCGGGTGCCTGCTCCGGGGAGCCGGTCCACGCCGGAAGCGCCGCCAGGACCCCGACCGCAGCGGACGGGTGCTGCGCCGCCCAGTGCAGGGCGACCGCAGCACCGATCGACACCCCGCCCGCGAGGATCGCACCCGTGCGGGCCTCCCGGTCGAGGGCGTCGAGATAACTGCCGACGACGCGGCGCGGGTCCGGGTCCACCGCGACGACGCGGATGCCGCGACGTTCGAGCGGGGCCCGGAACGCCGCGTCGGCGAACTGCGCGTCGGAGCCGGTTCCGGGCAGGACGACCGCGGTCAGCGGCAGGTCCCCGGCGGTTCGAGGTAGGTCCACGGCGGTTTGAGATAGGTCCCGGGTGGGGAACACAGTGGGATCGGCATCGGCCATGCGTAGATAGTGCCGAACGGGAATCGAGGGTCCCGCACCGGATGTGGTTGTAGGTCTCGATTCGGTCTACAGTGGCCGTCAGAGACCCCTATGTGCGGAATGCGATCCATGCCGCACCCGTTTCAGGAGCGCTGTTATGGCACCCGCCACCGGTTACTTCCGCCGACTGACCCGCCGGTTGACCGAGGACATCGAAAGCATCGACGCCGAGGAGATCGCGGAGTCGTCCCAGGCGACCGGAGCCCGCAAGGCCGCCGAATGCACGCGGGGCGAGGAAGTGACGATGTTCGGGCGTCTGCGCAGCGTCGAGACCTGTTCGAAGGCCGCCAGCGCGACGGTCGAGGCAGAACTGTTCGACGGGACCGACTCGGTCGTGCTCTCGTGGATCGGACGCCGCCGCATCCCGGGCATCGAACCGGGCAAGACGATCCTGGTCCGCGGCCGCCTCGGCGAACGCGACGGGGCGAAGATCATCTACAACCCCTACTACGAGCTGCGCGAACGAGTCTGATCCTCGGTCGCCGACTCCGGCGACAGCGCGCGGCCGGTGGAGCCGACCGCCCGGGCTCGTGATCATCCCCCCTGACATCACCCCCCCTGAGCGGAAGGTGCCGGTGCCGCGTTGTGGCACCCTCGTAGGAGTGAGCGACAGCAAGCAGCCGACCGTACTCGAGCAACTCGGTGGATTCAGCGGGTTGGTGTCCTCGACACTGCCGGTCCTGGTTTTCGTCCCGGTCAACGGCCTCTGGGGTCTGACCGCGGCGATCTGGTCGGCGATCGCCGTCGCGACCGCCGTTCTGGTGTGGCGGCTCGCGCAGCGCACCCCGATCCAGCCGGCGATCTCGGGTTTCATCGGGGTGGCGGTGTGCGCGTTCATCGCCCACCGGACGGGTGACGCCAAGGGCTACTTCCTGTTCGGGATCTACAGCAGCCTCGCGTACGGCGCGGTCTTCCTGGCGTCGGTGCTGGTGCGCTACCCGCTCGTCGGCGTGATCTGGGGAATGCTCAACGGCCAGGGCACCGGGTGGCGTGCCCACCGGGATGCGGTGCGTGCCTACGACCTCGCGACGGTGGCGTGGACGCTGGTCTTCCTGGCCCGGTACCTGGTACAGAACCACCTCTACGATGCCGACCGCACGGGCTGGCTCGCGGTCGCCCGCATCGGTATGGGCTGGCCGCTCACCGCGGTCGTGTTGCTGGTGACGCTGTGGGCCGTGCGTCGTGCCGATCGCATCGTCGAGCCGGCCGTCACCGACGAGGACGCCTCACTGCCGGGCGGCGAGACGCGCCGCGACGACAACTGACAGGAATCGGGTACTCCTAGAGCCCGATTGCCTCGCGCAGTTCCTGTTCGACCTCGACGGACGCGACGAACAGCAGTTCGTCGCCGCCTTCGAGCGGGTCGTCGGGCTGCGGCACGATCACCCGCTCGCCCCGCAGAATCGTCACGAGCGCCGCGTCGCGCGGCAGTGCCAGCTTCCGGACCGGCTTGCCGGCGAGTGCGGTCGTGTCGGGCAGCGTGATCTCGATGAGGTTGGCGCCCTTGCGCAGCGTCATCAGGCGAACCAGGTCACCGACCGAGACCGCTTCCTCGACGAGGGCGGCGAGCATCCGCGGCGTGGACACCGCGACATCGACGCCCCACGACTCGTCGAACAACCATTCGTTGCGGGGGTCGTTGACGCGCGCCACCACTCGCGACACGGCGAACTCGGTGGTCGCGAGCAGACTGAGCACCAGATTGGTCTTGTCGTCGCCGGTGGCGGCGATGACCACGTCGTAGTTCTGGAGTTCGGCCGCTTCGAGCAGGCTCAGCTCGCACGCGTCGGCGTGCACCCACTTGGCATCCGGTACCGATTCGGGTTCGACATGCTCGATTTTGCGTTCGAGCAGCATGACCTCGTGCTTGTTGCGGATGAGTTCGCGCGCGATCGAGCGCCCGACGGCGCCCGCACCGGCGATCGCCACCTTCATCGACGTGGTCCTCTCAGTCGTTCTCGGCGGGCGGGTTCGCGGCCAGCGCGAGCGCCTCGGCGACGGTGCCCGAAACCGCCGCGATGTACACCTGGTCGTCGGCCTGCAGCACCGTCTTGCGGTCGGGCAGCAGCCCGGCACCGAAGCGGATGATGAACGCGACCCGCGACTGTGTCGCGGCCTCGAGGTCCGTGACGTTACGGCCGATCCAGTCCTCGTGGAGGCTCACCTCCGCGACCGCGACCGTTCCGGTCGGGTCGCGCCAGCGGGTGGTCTCGGCGTCGCGGACGAGCGCATGCAGGAAGCGGTCCGTGGTCCACGGGACGGTCGCGACGGTCGGGATACCGAGCCGTTCGTAGACCGCGGCGCGCTTGGCGTCGTAGATGCGGGCCACGACCCGCTCGATGCCGAATGTCTCGCGCGCCACACGCGCGGAGATGATGTTGGAATTGTCACCCGACGACACCGCGGCGAATGCGTCGGCACGCTCGATTCCGGCTCGCACGAGCACATCCCGGTCGAATCCCATGCCGATGATCGTCTGACCGGGAAAGTCCGGGCCGAGACGCAGGAAGGCACTCGGGTCGCGGTCGATGACCGCAACGTCGTTCCCGAGACGGACGAGTGCTGCGGCCAGCGACGATCCCACTCGACCGCACCCCATCACCACCACGAACACGCTCGATCTCCGTTCCGCTGCTACGCCCGACCGGCAACGTCCATTGTCCGGCGGTCGCCGGGTTGCCGAACCGAAACCGTACCGCCCCGTGCGGTGATCGCGCGGGCAACCGAGCCGCCCAGGCTCCGCAATTCGACCATATCGGGCAGGGGAGCGGGTCGGGGGTCCATCGGACGTGCGACGGCTTAGGCTTTGCGAGTGTCCAAGCTTTCGACCGCCACGAAGCGGTTGTTGTTGGGTAGGCCGTTCCGTAGCGACACGCTCGGCCACACCCTGTTGCCGAAGCGGATCGCCTTGCCGGTCTTCGCGTCGGACGCATTGTCCTCGGTGGCGTACGCGCCCGAGGAGATCTTCCTCGTCCTGTCGGTCGCCGGCATGTCGGCCTTCGTGTTCGCGCCGTGGATCGGGGTGATGGTCGCGATCGTGCTGGCCGTCGTCGTGGCCAGCTACCGGCAGAACGTGCACGCCTATCCGTCCGGAGGTGGCGACTACGAGGTCGCGACCACCAATCTCGGCCCGACCGCCGGCCTGACCGTCGGCAGCGCCCTCATGGTCGACTACGTGCTCACCGTCGCGGTGTCGATCTCGTCGGCCGCGGCGAACATCGGCTCGGCGGTGCCGTTCGTCGCGCAGCACAAGGTGCTCTTCGCGATCATCGCGATCGCGATCCTCACCGCCGTCAACCTGCGAGGTCTGCGTGAGGCGGGGACCGCATTCGCCATCCCCACCTACGCGTTCATGTTCGGTGTGCTGGTCATGCTGATCTGGGGCCTGACCCGCATCTTCGTGCTGGAGGAGGACCTGCAGGCCGAATCGGCGGGCTTCGCGCTGACGGCCGAACAGTCGAACCTGACGGCGATCGCGTTCGCGTTCCTCCTCGCGCGGGCGTTCTCCTCGGGTTGTGCCGCGCTGACCGGTGTCGAGGCCATCAGCAACGGGGTGCCGGCGTTCCGTAAGCCCAAGTCGCGCAACGCGGCGACGACCCTGCTGATGCTGGGAGGCATCGCGATCACGTTGTTCCTGGGCATGATCGTGCTCGCAGAGAAGATCGGCGTCGTGATCGCCGAGGACCCGGCGACCCAGCTGCAGGGCGCCCCGGAGGGATACCACCAGAAGACGCTCATCGCGCAGCTCGCGGAAACTGTCTTCGACGACTTCCCGCTCGGCTTCTACCTGGTCACCATCGTCACCGCCCTGATCCTGGTGCTCGCCGCCAACACGGCGTTCAACGGGTTCCCGGTGCTCGCATCGGTGCTGGCCCAGGACCGGTATCTGCCCCGCCAGCTGCACACCCGTGGCGATCGCCTCGCGTTCAGCAACGGCATCCTGTTCCTGTCGGGTGTCGCGATCGTGTTCGTGTGGGTGTTCGACGCCGAGGTCACCCACCTCATCCAGCTCTACATCGTCGGGGTGTTCGTGTCGTTCACGCTGAGCCAGACCGGCATGATCCGGCACTGGACCCGGCACCTGGCGACGGAGACCGATCCGATCCAGCGCCGCCGCATGGTCCGGTCGCGCGTGGTCAACACGATCGGCCTCGTCATGACCGCGACCGTCCTGGTCATCGTGCTCGTCACGAAGTTCGTTGCGGGCGCGTGGATCGCGGTCCTCACGATGATCGCGATCTTCGGGCTGATGAAGGCGATCCGCCGGCACTACGACAGCGTCGCCGCGGAACTCGAAAACACCGAATGGGACGGTGTGCTGCCGAGCCGCACCCACTCGATCGTTCTCGTCTCGAAGATGCACCATCCGACGATGCGCGCGCTCGCGTACGCGCGGGCGACCCGCCCGGACACGCTCGAAGCGGTCACCGTGAACGTCGACGACGCGGACACCCGCCAGCTGGTGCGGCAGTGGGAGAGCAGCGACATCACCGTGCCGCTCAAGGTCGTCGAATCGCCCTACCGGGAGATCACGCGCCCGGTGCTCGAATACGTCAAGCGGGTACGACGCGATTCGCCGCGCGACGTGGTGACCGTGTTCATTCCGGAATACGTGGTCGGACACTGGTGGGAGCAGGTCCTGCACAATCAGAGCGCGCTCCGCCTGAAGAGCAGGCTGCTGTTCCAGCCCGGGGTGATGGTCACGAGCGTGCCCTGGCAGCTGCACTCGTCGGCGGATGTACGCAAGGAAAGAATCGACGCGGCACCCGGTGCGGTACGACGCGGACTCGACGATCAGGAGGAACAACGGTGAGCCGGCACGAACGGCAGGTCCCGCGGACGGATTGGTCAGGTCGCCGGATCGAGGTGATCCTCGGCAACCCCGCCCACGGCGGCTCGACCGTCGCGCGCTACGAGGGGCGGGTCGTGTTCGTCCGGCACGGGTTGCCCGGCGAACGGGTGATCGCGGTCGTCACCGAGGATCGCGGTGGGTCCTACTGCTTTGCCGACGCGGTGCAGATCCTGGAGGCCTCGCCCGATCGGGTGAACCCGGTGTGCCCGATCTCGGGGCCGGGCGGCGCCGGCTGCTGCGATCTGTCCCACGCGAGCGTGCCCGCGCAGCAGCGGATCGGCGCCGCGGTGGTGGCGGAACAGTTGCGCCGGCTCGGCGGGATCGACCGGCCGGTCGAGGTCGAATTGCTTCCCGGCGGTGAGCCGGACGGCACCCGATGGCGGACCCGGGTGCGCCTGGCCGTCGACCGGGTCGGAAATCCGGGCTACCGCCGGCACCACAGCCACGACGTGGAGACGGACCTGGCGTGCCCGCAGATCGAGGCGCGCGCGTACGTCGGGCTCACCGACCGGGTGTGGCAGCCCGGCGCCGAACTGCAGGTGGTGCTGGACGCAGACGGCGAGCGGCACGTCGTGGAGATCGCACCGCCGCACGTCTCGCGGACCGGTCGCCGCAGTCCCGGTCGCCGGGGTGCGTCGGCGCGGCGCGCGGCGGCGAGTGCGCCGCGCGCGGAGAAGGTGATGGAGGGCTCGGGCCGCCCGGTCGAACGGGTCGGGACGCGGGAATGGAGGCTGTCCGCGACCGGATTCTGGCAGGCACACCGCGGCGCCGCCGCGACCTATTCGCGGGTCGTGGGGGAGTGGGCCGATGCCTCCGCGGGAGCGACGGCCTGGGATCTGTACGGCGGGGTCGGTGTGTTCGCGGCCGCGCTGGCCACCCAGGTCGGTGAGGGAGGCCGGGTCGAGTCGGTCGAGTTGTCGCGCAGTGCGATCGACGACGGTGCTCTCGCCCTCGCGGACCTGCCGCAGGTGCGGTTCCATCACGGGCGGGTCGAATTGACGGTTGCGGATCTGCCGCGTCCGGAAGTGGTGGTGCTGGATCCGCCGCGCGCCGGCGCGGGCCGCGAGGTGATCGAGAGGATCACCGCAGCGGGACCGGAACGGATCGTGCACATCGGATGCGATGCCGCGTCGTTCGGTCGCGACGTGGGTCTGTATCGCTCGCACGGCTTCGAACTCGCCGATCTGCGGGTGTTCGCGGCGTTCCCGTCGACGCACCACGTGGAGTGCCTGGCGCTGTTCACGCGCTGACCGTCATCCGAGAATCCCGGCACGATGCCCGTGCCGGGATCTGTCCGTTTTGTTAGTAATTGCTTGCAGCAATCAACTAACGTATAGTTGCATGACGCAAGCAATTGATTCGAACGGAGTAGTGGGATGGCGGTTCCCTCGGACACGGCAAGCGCCCTGGTCGACGTGATCTTCATGCTCGGCCGCACGGTCCGGACCGCACTGTCGCAGATCGACGAGGAAGCGCTGCCCGCCGCGTTGGTGGGGGTTCTCTTCCTGTTGTGGCGCGCCGGCGAATGCCGGCAGAACGAACTCGCCAGCGAGATGTGTGTGAGCCAGTCCGCCTTGAGCCGCCAGATCGGGGAGCTCGTCGAGCGGGGCTACATCGACCGGCATCCCGACCCGGACGACAAACGCGCCCACCGGGTGCGGGTGTCCGATACCGGTGTCGAGTTGCTGCGCGGGGTCCGGGACCGCCGCGCCGCGCGCCTGAAGGACGCACTCGCCGGCTGGGACGAAGCCGAAATGGACGACGCACTGCGGGTGCTCGGCCGCCTGAACGACACGCTCGCACCCGTTCTCACCGATAACGCACGAAGGACCGCCTGATGACGCAAACGACACACGGAGCACCGGGGACACATCCGGGTGACTCGATGACACACCGGGAGATCCTCGAAGCCCTCGCCGGCCTTCTCGCCGCGCTGTTCACCGCGATGCTCAGCAGCACCATCGTCGCGACGGCGCTGCCCACCATCATCGGCGACCTGCAGGGCAGCCAGACACAGTACGCGTGGGTCATCACCACCGCCCTGCTCGCGAACGCCGCCAGCACCCCGATCTGGGGGAAGCTCGCCGACCTGTTCAACAAGAAGACGCTCGTGCAGTCTGCGATCGTCATCTTCGTCGCCGGTTCGCTTCTCGCCGGTGTCGCCCACAACGTGCCGGTCCTGCTCGCCGCCCGCGTCGTCCAGGGCCTGGGCATGGGTGGTCTGACCGCGCTCGTCGTCGCGATCATCGGCACGATCATCTCGCCGCGCAACCGTGGCCGCTACTCCGGCTACATGGGCGCCGTCATGGCGGTGGCGATGTCCGGCGGCCCGATCCTCGGCGGCGTCATCGTCGACAGTCCCCTCGGCTGGCGCTGGTGCTTCTATGCGTGCGTGCCGATCGCGGTGATCTCCCTGGTGCTGCTGCAGCGCACCCTGCACATCCCCACGGAACGCAAGAGCGACGTGCGCATCGACTGGCTCGGCGCGACCCTGCTCACCGCCGGCGTCAGTGTGCTGCTGGTCTGGGTTTCGTTCGCGGGCTCGAGCTTCGAGTGGTTCTCCACCGAATCGGCCCTGTACGTGATCGTCGGCGTCGCGCTGCTCGTCGCCACCGTGATCGTCGAGTCCAAGGTCGCCGATCCGGTCGTCCCGCTGAAGATCATCACCGAGCGCACCACCGGGCTGGCGATCATCGCCTCCGTCGCCGTCGGTATCGGCCTGTTCGGCGCCACGACCTTCCTGGGTCAGTACTTCCAGACCGCGCGCGGCTTCAGCCCCACCGAGGCCGGCATCCTGACCATCCCGATGGTCGCGGGCACGCTCGTCTCGTCGGTCGTCTCCGGTCAGCTGATCACCCGCTTCGGTGAGTGGAAGGCCTTCCTCATCGGCGGCGCCGTCCTGCAGTTCGCCGGTTTCGCGCTCCTGGGCACGATCGATCACGCCACGTCACTGTGGCTGATCGGGGTGTACATCGCGATCGTGGGTCTCGGCACCGGCATGCTCATGCAGAACCTGGTGCTCGCCGTGCAGAACACCGTCAGCGTGCGCAACATCGGTGCGGCCAGCAGCTCGGTCGCGTTCTTCCGTACCTTCGGTGGTGCGATCGGCGTGTCCGTCCTCGGCTCCGTCCTCGCCACCCGGGTCGCCACCCTGTCGGCCGAGGGCTTCGCGAAGATGGGCATCGAGACCGGTTCGGGCGCCGGCGGCGGCAACCTCGACCTGGGCGCTCTGCCGGAGCCGGTCGCGGCGATCATTCGCGGCGCCTACGGGGACGCCACCGGCCTGCTGTTCCTGGTCGCCGCTGCGTTCGCGGTCGTGACCCTCGTTGCGGTGGTCCTCATCCCGAAGCGGCAGCTGCGCACCACCATCGACATGGTGCCGGAGGAGAAGGAACCCGTCGCGGTGTCCTGATCCGCCGTCACGACAACCGCATCGAACGCCGTGCACTCCCGGTGCACGGCGTTCGGTGCGTGCGGAGCCGGGTGAACGATCCGTGCACCTCTTTGTGAGGAACCTCACGATGGTCTTGCCGGTGAGGTCATAACCTCATGTGAGACCCGCCGTGAGGCCGGTGTGTGGGCGGAAGTGCTTCCGGCGCTCCGTAGACTGAGTGGAACTGCTCGCGCGCCACCGCGTGAGTCGAGCCGGAGGGAGCAAAACCAGTTGGGTGTCCTTTCCCGCATCCAGTCGCCCGACGACGTGCGGCGGCTCACGCCTGCCGAGGTCAAGGAGCTCGCCGGTGAGATCCGGCGGTTCCTCGTCGAGAAGGTTTCCGCGACCGGTGGTCACCTCGGCCCGAACCTCGGTGTCGTCGAACTGACCCTCGCGCTGCACCGCACCTTCGATTCGCCCCACGACCCGATCCTGTTCGACACCGGCCACCAGGCCTACGTTCACAAGATCCTCACCGGTCGCGCCGACGGCTTCGACACGCTGCGCCAGCAGGGTGGCCTGTCCGGCTACCCCTGCCGGGCCGAGAGCGAACACGACTGGATCGAGTCGTCGCACGCGTCGGCGGCCCTGTCCTATGCGGACGGCCTGGCCAAGGCGTACGCACTCACCGGGCAGCGCGACCGCACCGTCGTCGCGGTCGTCGGCGACGGCGCCCTCACCGGTGGCATGTGCTGGGAAGCGCTCAACAACATCGCCGCCGGCAAGGACCGGTCGGTGGTCATCGTCGTCAACGACAACGGACGCTCCTATGCGCCGACGATCGGTGGTCTCGCCGACCACCTGGCGGCGCTGCGGATGCAGCCGGGATACGAGAAACTTCTCGACAACAGCCGGCGCTTCGTGAAGAAGCTGCCGTGGGTCGGTCCGGCCGCCTACTCGGTGCTGCACGGGATGAAGGCCGGCATCAAGGATGCGATCAGCCCACAGGTGATGTTCACCGACCTGGGTATCAAGTACCTCGGTCCCGTCGACGGGCACGACGAACCCGCGCTCGAGGGGGCCCTGCGTCGCGCCAAGGCGTACGGGGGACCGGTGCTCGTGCACGCGGTCACCCGGAAGGGTGCCGGCTACGCGCCCGCGGAGAACCATCTGGCCGACCAGATGCACGCGACCGGCGTCATGGATCCCCGCACCGGCCGCTCCACCTCCTCGGCGTCGGTGCCGGACTGGACGTCGGTGTTCTCCGACGAACTCATCGCGCAGGCACAGGATCGCGCCGACATCGTGGCGATCACCGCCGCGATGGCCGGGCCGACCGGGCTCGCCAAGTTCGGCGAACGGTTCCCGGGCCGGATGTTCGACGTCGGCATCGCCGAGCAGCATGCGGTCACCTCCGCGGCCGGCCTGGCGCTGGGCGGCCTGCACCCCGTGGTCGCGGTGTACTCGACGTTCCTCAACCGCGCATTCGACCAGTTGCTCATGGACGTGGCGCTGCACAAGCTGCCGGTCACCCTGGTGCTCGACCGCGCGGGTATCACCGGCTCCGACGGTGCCAGCCACAACGGCATGTGGGACTTCTCGCTCCTGGGGATCGTGCCCGGAATCCGCGTGGCCGCACCGCGCGACGGCGCGACCCTGCGGGAGGAACTCGGCGAGGCGCTCGCGGTCGACGACGGCCCGACCGCGCTGCGGTTCCCGAAAGGAGCAGTGGGCGAGGACATTCCGGCGCTCGAACGCCTCGACGGAACGGTCGACGTATTACGGATGCCGGACGGACGCAGCGGCGACGTCCTGCTCGTCGCCGTCGGCGCATTCGCCGGCTTGGCTCTCGAGACCGCCGAACGCCTGGCGCAACAGGGCATCACCGCCGCGGTCGTCGACCCGCGGTGGGTTCTGCCGGTCCCGGCGGCGGTGACCGAACTCGCCCGCAATTTCCGCGTCGTGGTGACCGTGGAGGACAGCGGTGTGCACGGGGGCGTGGGATCTGCGGTGGCGGCTGCGCTCAGTGAGGCCGACCTCGACGTACCCACCCGCGAACTGGGTGTGCCGCAACGGTTCCTCGAGCACGCCTCGCGCGGTCAGATCCACCAGGAACTCGGGTTGACCGCGCAGGACGTGGCGCGTCGTATCACCGGATGGGTCGCGGGTCTCGACTCCGCCGATGCGGCGGAATCGGTCGAGGAACGCAACCGCGGCGTCGGCTGACCCGCTGCTCCGCCGCCTCCGAACACGCCACCGCTCGTGCGTGTTTTCGGTAGCAGGCGCTACCGGAACCGCGCACGAGCGCGGGGGTCTGCCGGCCCCGTCGCGCAGTGCTGCGTCAGGTGTGCATCTCCTCGAGCTCCATGCCCTTCGTTTCCGGGATCTTCGCCTTCACGAAGAAGAACGACAGCAGCGCGAAGAACGCGAACAGGCTGTAGAGGAACCACAACCCGACCGTGCCCGTCAGAGGCGGGAAAGCCAGGGTGACAGTGAAATTCGCCAGCCAGTTCGCGGCCGTGCTCAAACCCAGAGCGACGGCGCGCATCCGGTTGGGGAACATCTCGCCGAGCATCACCCACATGATCGGGCCCCACGTGGCGGCGAAGAACACCACGAACATGTTGGCGCCCACGAGCGCGACCGGACCCCACGGGCTGGGCAGTTCGACGTTCTCGCCTTCGCCGATCGCCTGCGAGAAGGCGACGGCCGCGAGCACCAGGCTCACGAACATCCCGATCGAGCCGACCATGAGCAGGATCCGTCGCCCGATGCGGTCCACGAACAGGATCGCCACGAATGTCATGGCCACGTTGATCACCGACGTGATCACCGAGGTGGTGAAGGACTGGTTCTCGGTGAACCCCACCGACTTCCACAGGGTGGTCGAATAGTAGAAGATCGCGTTGATGCCGACGAACTGCTGAAAGATCGCCATGATGATGCCGATCCACACCAGCGGCTGCAGGCCGAACCGCGGACCGCGGATGTCCCCGAACGAGCGCGTCGACTCGCGTCGGAGCGTCAGCCGGATCTCGTGCACGCGTTCGTTCGGCCGGAGCTCGCCGGTGATGTTCGCGAGGATGTCCGCGGCCTCCTGGTCCAGGTTCTTGCCCACGAGAAAACGCGGCGACTCCGGAATCATCAGCGCCAGAATGCCGTACACGAGAGCGGGAACGACGCCGACGAGGAACATCCAGCGCCACGCCTCGAGGCCCCACCACAGATCGTTCGACGGGCCGCCGGCGGCATTCTGCAACACCGCATCCGACAGCAGGGCCGCGAAGATACCGATGGTGATGGCGAGCTGCTGCAGCGAGGCGAGCGCGCCGCGATAGCGGGCCGGTGCGATCTCGGAGATGTAGGTCGGAGCGATTACCGACGCGATGCCGATGCCGAGGCCGCCGATCACACGCCACAGCATCAGATCCGGAACACTGAACGCGTACCCGGAGCCGACCGACGAGATCACGAACAGTGCGGAGCCGAGCAGCATCACCTTCTTGCGGCCCCACCGGTCGGCGAGTTCCCCGGCGAACCAGGCGCCGACCGCGCAACCGAGCAGGGCGATGGCGACGGCGAAACCGGTGAAGAAGTCGCCGAGACCGAAGTTCTCCTGGATCGAGTCGACCGCCCCGTTGATGACCGAACTGTCGAAGCCGAACAGGAATCCGCCGACGGCCGCGGCGACCGTCACGGCGATGACCTTGGCTGCGTGCCCACCGGAAGGTTGCGTCATGGGGCACCTACTTTCGTCGGGCGTCGCTGCCGCGCTGTCCAAGTCGAATCAACGCTACGCCGGAAGTGCCTGCTCGCACGGCCGTTTGTGCAACGACGGCGCATCACCGTGCGGTGATGCGCCGTCGTCGGGTGCCGGTTCGTCGGTGCCGGAGGTCAGCGGGGGACGCTGGCGACTCCCGGCTCGAGGAATCGCTTGCCGTTCACCGCTTCCGAGGTTCCGGTGCGGTCCAGGTACGGGGTGATGCCACCGTTCCAGAACGCGAAACCGCCACCGAGGATCAGGCACAGATCGATGTCCTGCGGCGCCGCGACCACGCCCTCCTCGAGCATGATGCGGATCTCCTCGGCGAACGCGCGGCGGGTGCGGTCGAGCACCTCGTCGGCGGTGGAGGGCTTGTCGCCCTGCGGCCACAGCGCGGCGACCTCGGGATCGACGATCTGGCCGTTCTCGCCGTAGGTCCACACGCCGGGCTTGCGGGCCTCGACGAGGGCCGACAGCCCGGCCGACGGCTTGAACCGATCCGGGTACGCGGCCTGCAGCGTCTCACCCGTGTGCAGGGCGATCGCCGGGCCGACGAGCGCGAGCAGCGTGAACGGGCTCATCGGCATGCCGAGCGCGGCCACCGCGTTGTCCGCGACGTCGAACGGGGTGCCCTCGTCGACCGCGGCGATGACCTCACCGAGCGTGCGGGTGACCAGGCGGTTGAACACGAAGCCCGGTTTGTCGCCGCACAGCACCGCCGACTTCTTCAGGGCCTTCGCGGTCGCGAACGCCGTCGCGAGGGTCGCGTCGTCGGTCTTGTCGCCCTTGATGACCTCGAGCAGCGGCAGGACCGCGACCGGGTTGAAGAAGTGGAAGCCCACGACCCGCTCCGGGTGCTGCAGATCCGCGGCCATCTCCGTGATCGACAGCGACGAGGTGTTGGTCGCCAGGATCGTCTCGGGGGAGATGTGCTGCTCGAGTTCGGCGAACACGCTCTTCTTGACGTCCATGTTCTCGAAAACGGCTTCGATGACGAAGTCGGTCTTCGCGAACGCGGCCTTGTCGAGCGAACCGGTCACCAGTGCCTCGAGGCGGTTGGCGGTGTCCGGGGACAGCCGGCCCTTGGCCAGCAGCTTGTCGATCTCGGTGTGGACGTAGCCGACACCCTTGTCGATGCGCTCCTGGTCGATGTCGGTGAGGATCACCGGGACCTGGAGCTGCTTGACGAACAGCAGCGCGAGCTGGCTGGCCATCAGGCCCGCGCCGACGATGCCGACGCCGGTGATCTTGCGGGCCAGTGACTTGTCCGGGGCTCCGGCCGGGCGCTTGGCGCGCTTGTTGACCAGGTCGAACGCGTACAGGCCGGCGCGCAGCTCGTCGGAGAGCAGTAGGTCCGCCAGCGCCTCGTCCTCGGCGGCGAACCCGGCCGCGAGCGACGCCGCGTCGGAGATGTCGGTGCCGCGGGCGGTCTCGAGCAGCTCGATCGCCTTGGCCGGAGCCGGGGCGAAGCCGCGGGTCTTGCCGTCGACGAGCGCCTTCGCGCGGGCGATCGCGGCATCCCAGCCCGCGCCGCGGTCGATCTCCGGGCGGGCGGGGGTGATCTCGCCGGCCAGGACCTTCGCGGCCCAGGCGAGGGACTGCTCGAGGAAGTCCGCCGATCCGAGGACGATGTCCGCGTAGCCGAGGTCGGCGGCCTGCTTCGCCTTGATGGTGCGGCCGTTGTTGAGCGGGTTCTCCAGGATCAGCGTGACCGCAGCGTCCGGACCGACGATGTTCGGCAGCAGCTGGGTGCCGCCCCACGCCGGGACGAGGCCGAGCATGGTCTCGGGCAGGCCGAGGGCCGGCACGTTGTCGGCGACGGTGCGGTAGTGGCAGTGCAGACCCACCTCGAGGCCGCCGCCGAGGGCGAGGCCGTTGACGAACGCGAAGGTCGGGACCTCGGAGGTGCGCAGGCGGCCGAACACCCGGTGGCCGAGCTGCCCGAGCTCGAGGCCCTGCTCCCGGGTGGTCACGGCGGGCACACCCTTGAGGTCCGCGCCCGCGGCGAAGATGAACGGCTTGCCGGTGACGGCGATCGCGGCGGGGTTCGCGGCGAAGGCCTCGTCGAGCGCGGCGTCGAACGCGAGCAGACCCTTCGGGCCGAACGAGTTCGGCTTGGTGTGATCGAAACCGTTGTCGAGGGTGATCAGCGCGACCTTGCCCTCGATGCCGGGAACGGACACCAGCTTCGTGTACGCGTTGGTGACAACCTCGTCGGCGAAAGCGGTGACAATTCCCGTCGCTTCGCTCGCCCCGTTGACAATTCCCGTCGCTTCGCTCGCCCCGTTGACAATTCCCGTCGCTTCGCTCGCCCCGTTGACAATTCCCGTCGCTTCGCTCGCCCCGTTGGTAATCCCGGTCATCTACTTCTCTCCCGCCTGGTAGTCACTGTGGTTGGGGTTCTCCCAGATGACGGTGCCGCCCATGCCGAGGCCGATGCACATGGTGGTCAGGCCGTAGCGGACGTCCGGATTCTGCGCGAACTGGCGGGAGAGTTGGGTCATCAGGCGCACACCCGAGGATGCGAGCGGATGGCCGCAGGCGATGGCGCCGCCCCACTGATTGACGCGCGGGTCGTCGTCGGCGATGCCGAAGTGCTCGAGGAACGCGAGGACCTGCACGGCGAACGCCTCGTTGATCTCGAACAGGCCGATGTCCTCGATCTTCAGGCCGGTCCGGGCGAGCACCTTCTCGGTCGCGGGGACCGGGCCGATGCCCATGACGGCGGGATCGACACCCTGGAACGCGAAGCCGACCATCCGCATACCGACCGGCAGGCCCAGTTCGGCGGCGGTGTCCTCACCGGCCAGGATGCACGCGGTCGCGCCGTCGTTGAGACCGGCGGCGTTACCTGCGGTGATCCGGCCTGCGGTGCGGAACGGCGTCTTGAGCTGGGCGAGGTCCTCGACGGTGGTGCCGGGGCGCGGCGGCTCGTCCTCGGTGGCCAGGCCCCAGCCGTTCGCCGAACGGGTGGCGACGGGCGTGATGGTGTCGGCGATGAAGCCGGCCTTCTTCGCGGCGTCGTACTTGTTCTGCGACGCGACCGCGTAGGCGTCGGTGCGCTCCTTGGTGATCGACGGGAACCGGTCGTGCAGGTTCTCGGCGGTGTTGCCCATGACCAGCGCCGACGGGTCGACCAGGCGGTCCGCGAGGAAGCGCGGGTTCGGGTCCGCGCCCTCACCCATCGGGTGGCGGCCCATGTGCTCGACGCCACCGGCGATGACGACGTCGTACTGGCCGAAGCCGATACCCGACGCGGTGGTGGTCACGGCGGTCATCGCGCCGGCACACATGCGGTCGATCGCGAAACCGGGAACGGTCTCGGGCAGACCCGCGAGGATCGCCGAGGTGCGGCCGATCGTCAGGCCCTGGTCACCGGTCTGCGTCGTGGCCGCGATCGCGACCTCGTCGACGCGCTCCGGCGACAACTGCGGGTTGCGGCGCAGCAGCTCGCGGATCGCCTTGACGACCAGGTCGTCGGCACGGGTTTCGGCGTAGATGCCCTTCGCCCCGGCCTTGCCGAAGGGGGTGCGGATGCCGTCGACGAACACGACGCCGCGTTGCGTTGAGGTGGTTGGAGCCACGCTGATTCCTCCTGATGGAGCGATGCTCTCGTCTCGTCACAGTCCGCGACGAGCGGTGGGTTCCGGCCGTGGAAGGTCCGACGCATGAGAGCCTACCCGACGTTACCGCCGAGTAACTTATCACCTTCGGCACAGGTGGGAGACGCGGTTGCACGGTTGTGATGCCATGGTGTCGATCACGTGTCCGAGCCGCTGCGGACCGCGGCCGCGAGCAGCTGCGCGGCGTGCTGCGGGGTCGCGGAGGGCAACAGGTCACGGATCTGTGTACGGCAGCTGAACCCGTCCGCCAGAATCGTCGTCGCCGTATCGGCCGCTCGGATCGCAGGCAGCAACTTGTCCTCGGCGCACGCGACCGACACCTCGTAGTGGCCGGCTTCGAATCCGAAGTTCCCGGCGAGCCCGCAGCAGCCGGCGTCGAGAACGGTGGTGTCCACACCCGCGTGGTCCAGCACCGTTGCGTCGTCGCGGTAGCCCATCACCGCGTGCTGGTGGCAGTGCGGCTGAATCAGCGCCGACACCCCGAGCGCGCGCGGCGGGCGCCAATCCGGCACCCTCGCCTGCAGCAACTCCCCGAGGGTGAACGTCTGCGCCGCCAGCCGCCGGGCGTCTTCGTTGCCGGGCATCAGCTCGGGCAGATCCGACCGGAACACCGCCGCGCAACTCGGCTCGAGCACCACGACGGGAGTGCCGGAACGCAGGACCGGAGCGAGCAGCCGCAGGGTGCGGGCGAGCACCTTCTGTGCGATCGCGAGCTGTCCCGTCGAGATCCACGTCAGGCCGCAGCAGACGAACTCCTCGGGCACCTCGACAGCGAAACCCGCGGCCTCGAGCACCGTCACGGCGTCCCGGGCGATGTCCGGCTCGAAGTTGTCGGTGAACGTGTCCGGCCACAACACCACCGGCCCGTGCACTCGGTGCGGCGCCGGCGGCTCGCGCAACCTCCACCACTGCGTGAACCGCTGCCGGGCGAACCGCGGGAGAGTTCGCCGAGGGTCGATCCCCCCGGCGCGGGCGAGCAGCGGCGACACCCCCCGCGCATGGGCGGCGGCGTTGACCACGGAGGGTGCCGCCCCGGCGACTCGCGCCAACACCGGCAGCCAGCCCATCGAATAGTGCGCGCGGGGGCGCACCCGGCCGCGGTAGTGGTGGAACAGGAACTCGGCCTTGTAGGTGGCCATGTCGACGTTGACGGGGCAGTCCGACAGGCAGCCCTTGCAGGCCAGGCACAGATCGAGTGCGTCGCGGACCGCCTCCGAGCGCCATCCGTCCGTGATGACCTCGCCGTTGAGCATCTCGAAGAGCAGCCGGGCGCGACCGCGGGTGGAGTGCTCCTCCTCGCCGGTGGCCCGATAGCTCGGGCACATCACCCCCGACTCGTGACCGCGGCACTTGCCGACGCCCACACACCGCGCCGCGGCGCGCGAGAAGCGGTGGTCGTCGTCCGGGAACCCGAACCGGGTCGCGGGTTCGAGCGGCAGGTACGCAGAACCCTGACGCAGGTTCTCGTCGAGCCGATAGGGCGCGACGATCTTGCCGGGATTCATCCGGTTACCGGGATCGAACAGGTTCTTGAGCTCCCCGAACGCGGTGACCAGCCGGTCGCCGAACATGATCGGCAACAGCTCCCCGCGGGACTGGCCGTCGCCGTGTTCCCCGGACAGCGACCCGCCGTACCCGACGACCAGGTGTGCGGCGTCCTCCACGAAACGGCGGTAGCGTGCGACTCCGGGCGCAGTACGCAGATCGAAGGGGATGCGGGTGTGCACGCAGCCGTGGCCGAAGTGCCCGTACAGCGACGCGGTGCCGTAGTCGTACCGGTCGAGCAGATCCCGGAAGTCCCGCAGATAGTCGCCGAGACGGTCCGGGGGGACCGCCGCGTCCTCCCAGCCTTCGTGGGTCTCCGGCCCGTCCGGGGGATAGGCGGTGGCGCCGAGTCCCGCCTCCCGCGCGGCCCACACCTTCTTCTCGAGGGCCGGGTCGTCGAGCACGCGCGTGGACGCCGACCTGTCGCGTTCCAGGTGCGCGATCATCGCGCGGGCCCGCTCGTCCGACTCGTCGGTGCTGTCGCCGGTGAACCGGGCCAGCAGCCACGCGGATCCCTCCGGGAGTTCGGCGAGCGCCTTCTCGGCGAGGTGCTTGCTGTGCTCGAGCGCAACGAGCCGGTGGTCGATGCCCTCGAGCGCGGCAGGATCGTGTTCGAGCACGAGGGGCACCGCGTCCGCGGCCTCGACGATGTCGCCGAATCCCGCGACGACGAGCGTCTCGGCGGCCGGGACCGCAACCAGATCCAGTTCGGCGCGCAGCACCGTCACCAGGGTGCTCTCCGAACCGGTGAGCAGTCCCGCCACGTGGAAACCGTTCTCCGGCAACAGTGAATCGAGGTTGTAGCCGGACACGCGCCGCGGGATCCGCGGATAGCGGGTGCGGATCTCGTCGGCGTACGAGTCGCGCAACCGGCGCAGCCCCCGGTAGATCTCGGCGCGCCGGCCCCCGGCGGCGACGATCCGCTCGAACTCGTCGTCGTCGGTGGCCCCGACCCACATCCGCAGCCCGTCGTGGGTGAGCACCTCGAGGCGGCGCACCGAATCGACGGTCTTGCCGTACGCCTGGGCGGTCGAGCCGCACGAGTTGTTGCCGATCATGCCGCCGATGGTGCAGCTCACGTGCGTCGAGGGCTTCGGGCCGAACATCAGGCCGTTCGGGTCGAGACGGTTGTTGAGCGCGTCGAGCGCGATCCCGGGTTCCACCTGCACCGTGCCGGCCTCGGCGTCGACCGACAGCACGCGGTGGCAGTACTTGGTCCAGTCGAGCACCACGGCGGTGTTGCAGCACTGACCGGCCAGACTCGTGCCGCCACCGCGGGAGAGCACCGGCACGTCGCGTTCGTGGCACACCGCGACCGCGGCGACCGCGGCTTCCGGAGTCCGGGGCACCACCACACCGATGGGTACCTGACGGTAGTTCGACGCGTCGGTCGAGTACGTGGCGCGTGAACCGGGGTCGAACCGGACCTCGCCGTCGACGCGGTCCCGCAGGTCCTGCTCGAGCGCGGCGAACGGCAGCGTGGACCGGTGTAGTTCGGAAGTCATTGCCGGTCAATCCTTTCCGGCGGTGTTCGGGTGGGGTCCGTGCACGCGGTACCGGTCGATGTCGCCCACCCGCAGCGACAGACCGTGTCCCGGTGCATCCGGATCGGGGCGGAGGAATCCACCGGTGGGGTCGAGGTCGCCGTCGAAGAAGAGCGCCTCGATCCGGACGTGATCGTGGAACCATTCGAGATGTCGCAGGTTCGGGGTGGCGGCGGCGACGTGCACGTGCAGGTGGGGTGCGCAGTGCCCGGAAATGTCGAGGTGGTGGGATGCGGCGACCGCGGCGACGCGCCGCCATTCGGTGATCCCGCCGCACCGGGACACATCGGCCTGCAGGCAATCGACCGCGCCGGCGGAGCACATGCGGCGGAAGTACGTCAGGTCGTAGCCGTATTCGCCGGCGGTGACGTCGGCGTCGATCGCATCGCGGACGCGCCGCAGTCCGTCGAGGTCGTCGGAGGAGACCGGTTCCTCGAACCATCGCACCCGCGCGTCCGCGGCGGCCGACGCGACCCGGATCGCCTGCTTGACCCCGTACGCCCCGTTGGCGTCGACGAACAGTTCGGCATCGTCGCCGATCGCGTTGCGGGACAGCTCGATACGAGCGAGATCGCGGTCGGTGGCGGCGCCGCGGTCCTGGCCGATCTTGATCTTCACCCGGGGAATCGCCTGGACGTGCACCCAGTATTCGAGCTGGGCGGTGAGCCGGTCCGCGTCGTAGGTGGTGAAACCACCGGAGCCGTACACCGGAATCCGGTCGTGCACCGCCCCGAGCATCCGGTGCAACGGCAGTCCCAGCAATCTCGCCGCGAGGTCCCACAGGGCGATGTCCACCGCGGAGATCGCGCACGCCGCCACCCCGGGGCGGCCGGCGTTGCGCACCGCCCGGTACATGCGCTCGTACGCGCGACCGGTCGCGAACGCATCGCACCCGAGGACCCGCCCGGCAAGGAGATCGGTGACCA
The DNA here is from genome assembly GCF_048897285.1 of Rhodococcus sp. O3. Taxonomy (NCBI): domain Bacteria; kingdom Bacillati; phylum Actinomycetota; class Actinomycetes; order Mycobacteriales; family Nocardiaceae; genus Rhodococcus; species Rhodococcus sp. O3. The sequence continues at coordinate 8,797 of NZ_JBMBTE010000006.1, read as the reverse complement.
CGTCGGCGCAGGCCACCGGCCCGTAGGTCCATCCGGTGCCGACCCGCCCGCCCGCGGCCGCGCGCACCAGCACGAGGGTGGTGGACGTCCACGCGAGTGTGCCGTCCGCCTCCTCGGTGTCGGTGGGCACGGTGTACGCCGTTGCGGTGATCTCCTCGATCGGTGCGTCGAGCACGCCGGCTCATCCGTTCTTGTGCGGCAGGAACTCCTGCGCCTTCGTCGCCAGGCCGGTCGTGACGAATCCCCACGCGTCCTCGTCGCCCTGCAGGACCGCGGCGGTCGTGGACTTGAACTGATCCCAGGTCGCGTGGGGCGGGATCGGTGGCATGTCCGGATCGGTGTGCACGTCCAGGAGGGTCGGGCGATCCGCGGACAGTGCCGCCTCCCACGCCCCCGACAGTTCGTCCGGAGTGGTGACGGTGACGCCACCGAGACCGAGACCGGCTGCGAAGGACGCGTAGTCGACATCCGGAAGCGTCTGGGATTCGACGAATTTCGGTGCGCCGGACATCGCCCGCATCTCCCACGTGACCTGGTTGAGGTCGTTGTTGTGGAGGACGGCGACGATCAGCCGTGGATCGTCCCACTGCTGCCAGTACCGTTTGACGGTGATCAGCTCGGCGAGGCCGTTCATCTGCATTGCCCCGTCGCCCGCGAAGACGATCACCGGGCGGCCCGGATGCGCGAACTTGGCGCCGATGCCGTAGGGCACACCCGGTCCCATCGTCGCGAGGGTCCCGGACAGCGATCCGCGCATCCCGGACCGGAATTTCAATTGCCGCGCATACCAATTCGCGGCCGAGCCGGAGTCCGCCGTGACGATCGCGTCGTCGGGCAGGCGTGTCGAGGCCTCGGCGAACATGCGCAGCGGGTTGATCGGATCGGCGTCCACCGCGGCCTGCTTGTCCATCGTCTCCCACCAACGGGTGACGTCGGATTCGATCTTCTCGCGCCAGGTCCGGTCCTCCTTGCGCCGCAGATGCGGAATCAACGCGCGCAGAGCGCTTTTCGCATCCGCGACGACGTTCACCTCGTACGGATAGCGCATACCGATCATGCTGCCGTCGATGTCGATCTGCACCGCCCGGGCCTGCTCGAAACCGGGCAGGAACTGGGTGTACGGGAAGCTCGAGCCGACGGTGAGGAGGGTGTCGCAGTCCCGCATCATCTCGTAACTCGGCCGGGTGCCCAGCAGACCGATCGCACCGGTTACCCAGGGCAGTTCGTCGGAGAGCACGTCCTTGCCGAGCAACGCCTTTGCAGCACCCGCACCCAGCAGATCGGCGACCTGCGCGACCTCCTCGTGGGCGCCCCGCGCACCCTGTCCGACCAGCATCGCGACCTTCGTGCCGGCGTTCAGCACATCGGCGGCCCGGCTCACGGCGTCGGCGTCCGGATCCACGGCGGGACGGTCGAAGCCGACGCTGGACGGCACCATCTTGAACGCGTGGGCGGGCGGGGAGTACTCCAGTTCCTGTACGTCCGCCGGAATGATCAGGGCGGTCGGGGCCCGCCGGGTCAGCGCCACCCGGAACGCGCGGTCGAGGACGTTCGGCAACTGCTCGGGCACCGTCACCATCTGCACGTAGTCGGAGGCGACGTCCTTGTACAGGCTGAGCAGATCCACCTCCTGCTGGTAGGACCCGCCCATCGCACTGCGGTTGGTCTGCCCGACGATCGCGACCACCGGAACGTGATCGAGTTTGGCGTCGTACAGGCCGTTGAGCAGATGGATCGCGCCGGGCCCGGAGGTCGCCATGCACACCCCGACCCGATCGGTGAACTTCGCGTAGCCGACGGCCTCGAAGGCGCTCATCTCCTCGTGGCGGGACTGGACGAACTGCGGATCGTCGTCGGCGCGTCCCCAGGCGGCGAGGATGCCGTTGATCCCGTCCCCGGCGTAGGCGAAGACGTGCTTCACCCCCCACGCGCGCAGACGTTCGAGCAGATAGTCGGAAACCTTCTGGCTGGACATCGGACGGGTCCTCCTCACGGATCGACGGACCGACATCGGACTCGGTTCGGGTTCCCCGCTCCACCGCGTCTATTCACCACCGGAACCACCGATTTGCTCGAGCACCGTTTGAGCCGGTTCCCCGCCGGGAATCCCGATCGGAACGGTCTCCACACGGCAGGAAGGAAATGCCGATGGCGGATCCGGCTGGGTGCCGCGAGAGCACCGCGCCGGCGCCGGACGACTCGACCGGGCACGACCACCGACTCCGGCCGCACGTGCTGCGCGACTACGCGCTCATCGCGGACGGGGAACGCGGCGCGCTCATCGGCCCCCGCGGGGATCTCGCGTGGATGTGCGCACCCCGTTGGGACAGCGACTCGGTGTTCTCCTCCCTGCTCGGTGGCCCCGGCGCCTATGTCGTCGAACCGGACAGTGCCCGCTACACGTGGGGTGGCTTCTACGAAGACCGCACCCTCATCTGGCGCAGCCACTGGGTCACCGCGACCGGCATCGTCGAATCGCGGGACGCGCTGGCCTTTCCCGGCGACCCGCACACCGCGATCGTGCTGCGCCGTATCGTCGCCGTCGACGCCGACGCGCAGGTCGACGTCGAGCTGCTCGTCGCCGCCGGGTTCGGTGCGGCTCCCATGGACACGATCACCGCCGGATCCGGCGTGTGGACGATGCGGGCCGGCCCGTTGAGACTCCGCTGGACCGGCGCGCCCGACGCACACGTCCACGACGGCCGGCTCGCCGCGACCGTCCGGCTACGGTGCGGGGATTACCACGACCTGGTGCTGGAACTGAGCGATCGGACCCTGCCCGATCGTCCGCCGGACCCCGACGAACTCTGGACCCGCACCGAACACGCCTGGCACAGCGCACTGCCCCCGGTCGAAGGCACCCTCGCCGACCGCGACGCGCGATTCGCCTCCGCGGTGCTGCGGGGCCTCACCGGTGGCAGCGGCGGCATGGTCGCCGCCGCGACCACGTCGCTGCCGGAGCGGGCCGAACAGGGACGCAACTACGACTACCGCTACAGCTGGATCCGCGACCAGTGCTACGCCGGTGTCGCTGTCGCGACCGCGGGCCCGCATCCTCTCCTCGACACCGCTGTCGGATTCGTCTCCGAACGACTCCTCGCCGACGGCGAGGAGCTGAAACCCGCCTACACCGTCGAGGGCGGTCGGGTGCCCGACGAGAAAACCGTGGACCTGCCCGGGTACCCGGGAGCGGACGTGCGCGCCGGCAATCACGTCAATGCCCAGTTCCAGCTCGACGTGTTCGGCGAGGCGCTGGTGCTGTTCGCCGCCGCGGCCCGCCTCGACCGGCTCGACACCGTGCAGCACAGGGCGGTCGACGTCGCGGTCGAAGCGATCGAGAAGCACTGGCGCGACGCCGACGCGGGGATCTGGGAGCTCGACGACCGGTATTGGGCCCATTCCCGGCTGATCTGCGCTGCGGGTCTGCGTTCGATAGCGAAGCACGGGCCGGCACGGCTCTCCGGCCGGTGGAACGCGCTCGCCGACACCCTCGTCGCCGCCACCACCGAGACCTGCCTGCACCGGACCGGCCGCTGGCAGCGTGCACCCGGTGACGACCGGGTCGACGCCGCGCTGCTGTTGCCGGCCATCCGCGGTGCCGTCCCCGCGCACGATCCTCGCAGCCGGCGGACCCTCGACGCCGTGCGCGCCGACCTCGGTCGCGAGGGCTACGTCTATCGGTTCCGGCACGAGAAGGGCCCGCTCGAGGCGGCCGAAGGCGCCTTCCTGCTCTGCGGATTCGTGATGGCCCTGGCCGAGCACCAACAGGGACACCGGACCGCCGCGGCGCGGTGGTTCGAACGCAACCGCTCCGCGTGCGGCTCTCCGGGACTGTTCACCGAGGAGTTCGACGTCGAACAACGTCAGCTGCGCGGCAACCTTCCGCAGTGCTTCGTCCACGCCCTGCTGTTCGAATCCGCCCATCGACTGGCCGAGGATCCCGGCCGAGAGGAATCGTCATGACCGAGATGCCGACGCAGGTTGTGGTGGTCACCGGCGCCACCGGTGGTATCGGCCGGGCGGTCGCCCGCGCCTACGGTGCCCGCGGTGCTCGGGTGGCGCTGCTGGCCCGCGGCGAAACCGGCCTGGACGCGGCCGCCCGCGACGTCACCGCCGCCGGCGGCACCGCGCTGCCCATACCCACCGACGTCGCGGACCCGGACCGCATGGAGGCGGCGGCGAGCCGGACCGAGGACGAACTCGGACCCATCGACGTGTGGGTGAACGTGGCATTCACCTCGGTGTTCGCGCCCGCGACGGAGATCTCGGCGGCCGAGTACCGCCGTGTCACCGAGGTGAACTACCTGGGCTACGTGTACGGCACCTGTGCCGCACTGCGTCGGATGAAACTCCGGAACCGCGGCTCCATCGTGCAGGTCGGCTCCGCGCTGGCCTACCGGGGCATCCCCCTGCAGAGTGCGTACTGCGGTTCCAAGCACGCCATCCAGGGCTTCACGGAATCCCTGCGCTGTGAACTGTTGCACGAGCACAGCGGCGTACACGTGACGATGGTGCAGATGCCCGCGGTGAACACCCCGCAGTTCTCCTGGGTGCGTTCGCGGCTGCCGAAACGGGCGCAGCCGGTACCGCCGATCTTCCAGCCCGAGGTCGCCGCGCGTGCGGTGCTCCACGCGGCCGACCACCCGCAACGCCGTGAGTACTGGGTGGGGGCGAGCACCGCCGTGACCCTGGCCCTCAACGCGGTCGCTCCCGGTCTGCTCGACCGGTATCTGGCCCGGACCGGCTACGCCTCGCAGCAGACCGAGCGACCCCGTGACCCGGACCAGCCGGAGAACCTGTTCACCCCGGCCGACGACGAGCAGGGACGGGACTTCGGTGCCCACGGAGCCTTCGACGAGCGTGCGCACTCACACAGTCCGCAGATGTGGGCCTCCCAGCACCACGGTGTGCTCGGGGGTGCCGCAGTCGCGGTCGCAGCCGGTGCCGCGGCGATCGGCGTCGGTCGACGCCTGCGCCCGTGAGGCGGTCCCGGAATCACGTCTCCGACATGGCCCCGGAATCACGTCCCCGAGACGCGGTTCCGGAAACGATCGTTCCGATCAGGCCGTCAGAACGGTTGCCAGCCTCGGTGCCACGACTTCCCGCTGCCACGGCCGGGCGCCGCCGTCGGCGAATCGCATCGCGATGTACTCGGTGACGTCGGCGCCGGGGACCGGGTCCCAGTCCCAGCACAACCGCCGCACGAGTTCCGGACTGATCAGATTCTCGACCGGAACCTGCACGGACTCGCTGATCGCGGTCAGCTCCGTGCGGGCAGCGGTCAGGCGCGCCGCCGCCTCCGGATGATGACGCGACCACCGGTTCGCCGGCGGGGGACCGACGAACGGCTGCGCGAGGGGCGGCAACTGCGACTGGGGCAGCGCGCGGGCACGTTCGATCGCGCTCAACCAGACCCGGGACAACCGGCGTTGCCGTGGGCCACCGAAGACCGGTAGCGCGCGCAGTTCCTCGGGGCTGCGCGGATCGGCTTCCGCGGCCGCGATGATGGCGGAATCGGGAAGCACCCGGCCCGGCGCGATGTCGCGGCGGGCCGCCATCTCGTCGCGGGTCGTCCACAACTCCCGCACGATCGCGAGGCGCCGCGGATCCTTCAGGGTGTGGATCTTCGACGTGCGCCGCCACCGGTCCGGTTTCGGTGCCGGCGGCCCCGCCGACCGCACATGCTCGAACTCCTCGGCGGCCCACCGCGACTTCCCCTGCCGATCGAGTTCCTCGGCCATCGCATCCCGCAGGTCGACGAGGATCTCGACGTCCAGAGCCGCGTAGTTGAGCCACGAGTCGGGCAACGGCCGGGTCGACCAGTCCGCGGCACCGTGGCCCTTGCGCAGCTCGAAACCGAGCATGCGCTCGACGATCGCGGCGAGCCCGACCCGCTCGAACCCGGCGAGCCGTCCGGCCAGTTCGGTGTCGTACACCGAGTCCGGGTGCAACCCCAGCTCCGCCAGACACGGAAGGTCCTGGTCGGCGGAGTGCAGAACCCACTCCAGCCCGTTGATCGCCTCGGCGAGCGGCGTGAGCGCACCGGCGGTGGGGATCGGATCGATCAGCACCGTTCCGGCCCCGGTGCGTCGCAGCTGGATCAGGTAGGCACGCGACGAATAGCGGTAGCCGGAGGCGCGTTCGGCGTCGACGGCGAGCGGCCCGGTTCCCGTCGCCAGCACAGCCGCGGCGGCGTCGACACCGGCCGCGGTGGTGATCACATCCGGGACACCGTCGCGCGGGGTGAGCAGGGGAACGGGTGTCCGCACGGACTCGTTTTCTTCTGCTACCGACATGAAATGGACTCTAGACCGATTCGGAGCGGTCGAGCGCGGACTGTCGGGACCGGTGCCCCCACGTCAGCGCGGGAGGCGCACCACACCGACCGGTGGAAGGCCCGCCGCATACGCGAGGACCTCGCAGAACGCTTCCACGTGTGGACCCAGCTCGCCGGACAGGGGAGTCCACGACGCCCGCAATTCCAGTTGGTGGGCCCGCGCGGGTCCGGCGATGTCCCCGAACCGCACCGAACTCGTGGATGTGACCGTGCCGCCGAGCGCCGTCAACGGCTGTCCGTGCGCCTCGAGCGCGTCGACGAGCCAGCTCCACGCGACCTCCGGGAGCAGCGGATCGGCAGCCAGCGTCGCGTCGACGTCCGCCTGGATGTAGGCCACCAGCCGCATCGTGCCGTCCCAGGCCTCGTCGCCGGACGGGTCGTGCAACAGGATCAACCGTCCGAACGCGTCGCCTTCGGACTCCTCGGGCACCGGCCCGGATTCGTCGTGCAGCACCTCGGCGCCCAGCGCGTAGCTGAACGGGGCCAGTCGTTGGGGCGGCCGGATCGGACCGACCTCGATCTCCGGGCGCACAGTCGCCGCGTTCATCGCTTCGATCGCGGCGCGGAACTGAGCGGGTTCGGCGGGCGAGGTGGTCACGACTGCGGACGTTAGTGCCGGTGATGCACAGCACGCGGGAGGCGCGCCGATTCCGGAGGCCCACGGTGGCGTGGCAGCATGGGCAGCATCCCGTGCCCGCCGTGGCGGGTACCGAACCATGCTCCTGGAAGACGAGGATCGATGACCGGCCTGGAAGACACGAACGTCGGCTCCACCACCCCCGCGGAGTACCCGAGCCGACGCCGGCTCGACACGGCCCCGTTGCTGGCCGCAGCGCGCGGCGCCGAGCCGACCCACCGACCGGTGTGGTTCATGCGCCAGGCAGGCAGATCGCTGCCCGAATACCGGGAGATCCGCGCAGGAATCGGCATGCTCGAATCCTGCTTCCGGCCCGAGCTGGTGTGTGAGATCACCCTGCAGCCGGTCCGTCGCCACAAGGTCGACGCCGCCATCCTCTTCTCCGACATCGTCGTGCCACTCAAGGCCGCCGGCATCGACCTCGACATCGTCGCCGGCACCGGTCCGGTCGTCGCGAACCCGGTCCGGTCCGCCGCGGACGTCGCCGCGCTGCCGACCCTCGAAGCCGAGGAGGTCGGGGCGGTCGCGCGCGCTGTGGGATTGCTCACTCGCGAGCTCGGCGGCACCCCGCTGATCGGGTTCGCCGGCGCGCCTTTCACTCTCGCCTCGTATCTCGTCGAGGGCGGACCGAGCCGCAACCACGAGCGCACCAAGGCACTCATGCACTCCGATCCCGCGACCTGGCACGCGCTGCTCGGCCGGCTGGCGGACATCACCATCGCCTTCCTGCAGGCACAGCTGCACGCGGGCGTCGACGCGATCCAGTTGTTCGATTCGTGGGCAGGGGCGCTCTCGCTCGCCGACTACCGCGAGTACGTACTGCCGCACTCGCAACGGGTGTTCGCCGAGATCGAGGCGGCCGGGGTGCCGCGCATCCACTTCGGGGTCGGCACCGGCGAGCTGCTCGGAGCGATGGGCGAGGCCGGCGCCGACGTAGTGGGCGTCGACTGGCGCATCCCGCTCGACGTCGCCGCCGGCCGCGTCGGCCCGGGCAAGGGCCTGCAGGGCAACCTCGATCCGGCGATCCTGTTCGCCGGGTGGAACGTGATCGAACGCGAGGTGCGCCGGATCGCCGCCGAGGCGGATCGTGCCCGCGCCGTCGGCGCCACCGGCCACATCTTCAACCTGGGCCACGGCGTGCTGCCCGACACGGATCCGACAGTGCTGACCCGCGTCGTCGAGCTGGTGCATTCGCTGTGAGCACGCCGACCGTCGTCGTCGTGGGCGGTGGTGTCACCGGCCTCGTGACCGCCTACCGGCTGCGGACCAGCCTCGGTGCCGGTGCCCGGATCGTGATCCTGGAACAGTCCGATCGGCTCGGCGGGAAACTGCGCACCGTCCCGCTCGCGGGCGACCCCGTCGACGTCGGTGCCGAGGCCTTCATCGGCCGCCGCCCCGAGATGCCGGCGCTGCTCGACGAACTGGGCCTGACCGATCAGCTCGTGTACCCGGCCGGTGCCCGGCCGCTGATCTACGCGGGCGCCGAGCTGCATCCGATGCCGGGCGGCACCCTGATGGGCATCCCCGCCGATGCGCAGACCCTGGCCGGGCTCGTCGACACCGCCACCCTCGACCGGATCGCCGCCGAACCGAACCTGCCGTTGCACTGGGAACGCGGCGGAGACGTCTCGGTCGCCGAACTCGTCGGGACACGATTCGGCGAGCAGGTGGTGCGGCGCAGCGTCGATCCGCTGCTCGGTGGGGTGTATTCCGGCCTGTCCGACACCGCCGGTGTGCGCGCGACCGTCCCCACGCTCGCCGCGGCACTCGACGACGGGGCACCGAGCCTGAGCGAGGCCGTGCGCCGGGCGTTGCCGCCGCCG